>JACQUH010000086.1 GCA_016210375.1 Chloroflexota bacterium | reverse complement strand
GGGGGACTTGATTGGTAGGGAAATCCGTGGCACGGCTTTGCCGTGCCACGGATTTCCCTACTGTTTTTCTCCCCCTTCCCTGATAGGGAAGGGGGAACGAGGGGGTAGGTTGAATTGTTAATGAACTCCTTGTCAGAGGGACGCCCCTTTTTGAGATAGTTACTTAGAGGGCCAAACGCGTGTCGCTGCTAGTGGGCAGTGGGGCTTACGGGCGGACGAGAGCCGCAGGCTGCTGCTCCACGGGCCTGGAGGCTGACTGCCGGGCCCGGCGGTTCAGGGTGAAGGTCCATAGCTTGCCGATCTGTACCTCGGAGAGTTGGTAGCCGCACTGAAGGCAATAGATGTAGTAGCCAAAGGCGTCTTTTTCGTCCGCCAGCTCCCCCCTGCACTTGGGGCATCCCCTTAACCAGATCATGGCGCTCCTCTCTTCGGCGCTCTGTACCCTCTTGGCGGCTCCCGTCCGCCGGACGGCTCGCCCACTGTGCCCGCTCCCTGCGGCGAACGGGGGAAAGCCTGGGCTACGGTGTCATTATGGACCCTCATGATGCGGAGGCCAGGCAAGATTGCACAGGACTCGGTAAAGAAGGCTCAAAGAACCGGGGCAGCAGGGTGTCAGTCTCTCCTCTGGATCATGGGCCTCTGAACCACGCAGTGCACATAGCTTAGGCGGCCAGGGCCGCCAGGGGAATAAGCCTTTTGATACAGGACTTTGGCACAGGGCGTGTCCGCAACGCGACAGCTCCTGAATAATTCCTGAAATCTCACCCCGACCTTCTGTGATGCTCTGGCCCTACCCAACTGGTGTGTTATACTCAAAACTAAGGAAGATTGAATCACATAGTCCTATGGAGGAAACCATTATGGCTACTGCCTTGCAGGCCCCTCAAAGTGAAACTCCATGGGCCGACCTTGTGACGCACGATGGCCTCTTCTCCATAGATTCCCGCCAGCGAATCGTGCAGTGGAGCGACAGCGCCCAGCGCCTTCTGGGGATGAAGCGGGAGGACGTAGTAGGCAAGCCCTGCTATGAGGTGATTGGGGGCCGAGACGCCCGCAACTATCGCTTCTGCCGGCGCAACTGTCCTGTCCTGCTGAGCGCCCGTCGGGGCCGGGCCACGCCGGACTATGACATCCTGTGCACGGTGAGCGGGGGCGAGGACAGGTGGCTGAACATCAGCGTCGCCATTCCCAAGCGCACTCGCTGGCCCTTTCAGGTTATCCACATGTTCCGCGACGTGACGGACCGCCGCAGGACGGAAGACTTTGCCCGAAAGGCTGGTACAGCCCTGAGGGAGCTCCTGGGAGAGGATGGCGAGGACAAGACCAGCCGCACCAATGGCAGCCCGCCGCCGGTGCCTGCCCTTTCCCGCCGGGAGATGGAGTCGCTGCGGCTGCTGGCGGCGGGGCTAAGCACCGCCCAGATTGCCGAGACCCTGGGAGTGCGCCCCATTACCGCGCGCAACCACATCACGAGAGTGCTCAACAAGCTGGGTGTGGAAAGCCGTCTCCAGGCGGTGGTCTTTGCCTCCCAGCATGGGCTCATCTAGAGCAGCCCCCCTTAGAAACTATCTCAAAACTCCGGTATGCCACACCCTGATGGTCATTGACTGATCAGGAGGCTATGCGCCTTGTCATGCTGAGGGAGGGCTGATGCAATCGGCCCGACAGAAGCATCCAAGGCGTTCCGCCAGTTGTTGGCAACCTTCAACTTGGGAACCAGACGCTCAACCGATGGTGCGCCTTAGATTCTTCGTCCCGATAGATCGGGGTCCCGATAGCGTCGGGACCCCGATCTATCGGGGCTCAGAATGACATCATAAAAAGCCGCCTTATTTTGTCAATGACCATCAAGGGGGCGGCGCCAAAGGGAGTTGTGAGTCAGTTTCTTAGCGCCTGCCTCCCCTCCCTGTCTTTCCATGACAACATCCGCTGGTATGCCATAGGTGTGCCAGCGGATGCTTTTTTGACCAACCTGACCTCTTCCTCCCTCCAGTGGTGCGTTCGCACCTAGTAATGGCAAAGCGCCTCCCGCATTATGGACTTGCGGCAGACGTCACCCTTTGCCCGCGCCAGGGGACCTCTGGCCTGGGCGTGACACAGTGTGACTAGGAGGCGTGTCCTGAAGAAAGACTTTGTATTCACAGGTCTTTTGTGGGCGCTTTTGGCCCTTGTCCTTGAAGTGGTCATCATTCCTTGGGACCCTTTCCCCCTGGCCGCTTCCGAAGAGGCAGCCGTTGTGGATGATGCCTTCAAGCTCCTCATGGTGCTGGGGGCGCCTGTCTTTGCCCTGGTGGTGGCAACGGTCGCATACAGCTTCGTGCGCTTCCGGCGGCGGGGCGATCCGGCTGAGGATGGGCCCCCGATGCACGGGTCGCGAGGCGTAGTCGGCGCCTGGCTAGCCGTCACCACGGCCCTCACCCTCCTGGTCATCGTCACCCCAGGCATTACGGGGCTGCGGGAGCTGCGCGCCAGCGCCAGCGAGCCTCCTGACCTGCTGGTGGAGGTGCAGGGTGGGCGATGGTTCTGGAAGGCCACCTATCCAGAATACGGCGTCACCTCCACCAGGGAGCTGGTGCTGCCCAAGGACGAACTGGTGCGCTTTGAGGTCACTGCTCTGGACGTGCTCCACTCCTTCTGGATACCCGCCTTCCGCATCAAGATAGACGCCGTTCCAGGGAGGACCACCATCACCTACGCAACGCCCGATACCCTGGGCAGCTATGACGATGACGAGAGCCTGCGGGTCCAGTGCGCCGAGCTGTGCGGCGTGGGGCACTCGGTGATGCGCCTGCCGGTGCGGGTGGTCACCGCAGAGGAGTTCCGGGCCTGGGTTGCCGAGCGCGCCACCAAGTAGCAAGGGGTACAAGCATGGCGTTTTTTCCACTGATCAAAGCGGTGCTCTTTGCGGCCACTGGCTTTCTTTTCGGGTCTGGCATCACCGCCGGAGTCCGCGTCCTCCTGGGGATGGAGGCCTGGTCCACCGAGCCCCTGGTGACTATGGGCTACGTCTTTGCCCTGGCAGGATGGCTCCTGGGGATCGGGGTGTGGGACTCCTGGGCGCGGGAGTGGTTAGGGAAGGATCCCAGAGCGCAACTTCACGAGGGCTGGGCCAGGTTCTTGCGCTTCAACACCGACCATAAGGTCATTGGCGTACAGTACCTGGTGACCATGGTGGCCATCCTGCTGCTGGCGGGGGCATTGTCCCTGCTCATGCGCCTGGAGCTGGCCGCACCCGGCGTGACCGTCATGGGGGCTAACGCTTTCAACACCACCATGAGCCTCCACGGCATCATGATGGTGGCTGTGGCCGTGGCCACCGTCATCGGTGGGTTTGCCAACTACATGGTACCGCTGATGATTGGTGCGGAGGACGTGGCCTTCCCCCGTATCAATGCCATGAGCTACTGGATCGTGCCTCCCGTGGCGGTGCTCCTGGTGGCCACGCCGCTGCTGGGCGGCTTTGATACCGGTTGGACGGCGTATCCCCCCCTCAGCGTCGTCAACGCCTCGGGGCAGCTCCTGTTCCTGCTGGCCTTCCTCACCTTCGGCCTCTCCTCCATCCTGGGGGGCCTCAACTTCGTGGCCACCATTGTCACGCTGCGCGCCCCTGGCATGACCTGGGGCCGGCTGCCCATTTTTGTGTGGTCCATCTTTGCCGCCGCCCTCATCAGCCTCACGGCGACCCAGTCCGTGGCCCTGGGCCTGCTGACGGTCATCCTGGACCGGGTGGCGGGCACCTCTTTCTATGACGCCGCGCAGGGAGGCAACGCCCTGCTGTACGAGCACGTCTTCTGGTTCTACTCCCACCCGGCCGTGTACATCATGATCCTGCCAGCCTTTGGCATCGCCCTGGAGATGCT
>JACQUH010000085.1 GCA_016210375.1 Chloroflexota bacterium | reverse complement strand
GTACAGGATGCAGGGGAGATCGGTGCTCTCCGCGATGGCCTTGAAGTGGAGGTACAGCCCCTCCTGGGTGGGGTTGTTGTAGTAGGGCACCACCAGCAGGCAGCCGTCGGCGCCGGCTTCCTGGGCGTCCTGGGTGTAGTGGACGGCCTCGGCGGTGCTGTTGCTGCCCGTGCCGGCGATGACGGCGCCCTTGCCCTTCAGGGCGCTCTTGACTTCTACGAAGAGGCGCTTCTGCTCCTCGGGCGTCAGGACGGGCGACTCGCCGGTGGTCCCGACGACGACGACGCCGTCGCTGCCGGAGGCGACCAGGGCCTGGGCCAGGCGCTTGGCCTGCTCGTAGTCCACCCGCCCCTGGTCGTCAAAGGGCGTAACCATTGCCGTCAGCAGTCTACCGATCTCCGCCATGGGACACCTCCCTGAGCAGGATGGTCTAGTTTAGCACAGGCTACTGGATGGTGGTGAGGCTACCTCCTTGGCTTCAGCAGCTCCCGCTTCACCACCTCTTCGGCGATCTGGATGGCGTTGGTGGCAGCGCCCTTGCGGAGGTTGTCGGACACGATCCACATGGCGAGGCCGTTGGGGTGGGAGGAGTCACGGCGGAGCCGGCCCACGAACACCTCATCCCTGCCGGCGGCGTCAATAGCCAGGGGGTACAGGTTCGCCTTGGGATCGTCCACCACCACCACGCCGGGGAAAGCGGAGAGCAGCTCCCTCGCCTCCTCCGGAGACATGGGGTGCTGGAACTCCACGTGCACCGCTTCGCTGTGGGAGATGTAGACAGGCACGCGCACGCAGGTGGCGGAAACGGCGATGTCCGGCGCGTGCATGATCTTTCGCGTTTCGTATAGCATCTTCTGCTCTTCCCTGGTGTAGCCATCCTCCATGAAGGGCTCAATGTGGGGCAGCACGTTGAAAGCGATCTGGTGCGGGTACACCGAGGGGCTGACGCTGCCGCCGTCCAACAGCAGGCGGCTCTGCTCCCGTAGCTCCGCCATGGCCAGGTTGCCAGTGCCGGAGACCGCCTGGAAGGTGTCGGCGATGATGCGCTGAATGGGGTTCGCCCGGTGCAGAGGATACAGCGCCATGACCATCTGCGTTGTGGAGCAGTTGGGGATGGCGGAGATGTTCTGGTGCCACTCCAGGTCTTCAGGGTTGATCTCTGGCACCACCAGGGGTACCCTGGGGTCCATGCGGTAGGCGGAGCTATCGTCAATGACGAAGGCTCCGTGTTGCGCGGCCACGGGAACCAACTCCCGGCTAACGGCGGTGCTGGCCGAGATGAAGGCGAAGTCGGCGTCGTCAAAGATCTCCGGCGATGTGGCCTCTACGGCGATCTCCTCCCCAAACACCCTCAACCGTTTGCCAATGGACCGTGGCGACGCGCACAGGCGCAACTGGTTCACAGGGAAGTTGCGCTGCTCCATGATGCGCAAGAAGACCTGGCCCACCGCGCCGGTGGCGCCGACTACGATCACGTTTGGACTGCTCACGGGTTACTCCTTTGAATAGGCCCTTGGCTATTGCAGCCAGGATAAGGCGTTTTGTGTTTCAAATAGAAGCAAGGCAGACTGCTAGACGGGAAGGCTTGGGGTTGAGCTTGCCTCGCCGCTTCCCCGACATGTCGGGGCGACGACGAGGCCCTACTTCAGGCCCAGGAGGCTCTCCAGGCCCAGGACGAACTCGCGGCTCTTCATCACTGCCTTGACGGCCATAAGGATGCCGGGCATGAAGCATTCCCGGGTCAGTGTGTCGTGCTTGATGCTGAGGGTCTGGCCTGGCATACCGAAGAGCACCTCGTGGGCGGCCAGGCGACCGGGCATCCGGGTGCTGTGGATGGTGATGCCGTGGTAGTCACCGCCTCGCGTACCGGGCAATGGCTCTTTCTCCGGCATGGGGCGCTTTAGCTGGCGTGCTCCGGCCATGAGCTGGGCCAGGGCCAGGGCAGTGCCGGAGGGGGAGTCTATCTTGAGCTCGTGGTGGGCCTCAAAGATGTCCACGTAGTCAAAGAAGGGGGCGGCGACACGCACCAGGTGGCTGAGGATAACAGCGCCCAGGGCGAAGTTAGGGGCAACGAAGACCCCCACGTTGTGCCTGCGGCTCAGATCGCGGAGGGTGTCGTGGTCAGCAGGGCCGAGGCCGGTGGTGCCGGTGACGAAGCGAACGCCCCTGGAAACGGCTATCCTGGCGGCGCCGATGCAGGCCTGGGCGTTGGTGAAGTCCACTACGACATCGGCCGGGCAGCGGGAGAGCAGGGCATCAAGGCTTGTATCGTAGAGGACAGCGCCGCCGCCAGGCAGCGGGATGGTTTCGCCCGCGTGGGCAAGGTCAACGCCGCCCACAGGCATGGTCTCGGGGTCGCGAGCCAGGGCGGCCAGGACCTCGGCGCCCATGCGGCCCCTGGCTCCGTTGACTATGACGCGTATGGGGGGCATGGAGTGCTCTCCTAGGGGTTCCTGGGCCCGTAGCCTGACGGTGGTCCGCCAGGCCTACCTCCGCCGCCCGACGGCCCCCGCCCACCTCCCTGACCAGGGCCGCGTTGTGGCGGGCCCTGAGGACGTGGCCCGCCAAAGGGCCGCTGTCCCCGGCCGTCGCCATAGCCACCCGGTCGCCGATCGCGGTCGCCACTCCCGGGTCGCGGGCCGTCGCCCCCTTCAGGGCGAGGACCGCGTTCTGCTGGCGGGCGAGGCCCGCGTTCGCCCCCTGCGCCTTCGGCGAAAACCGCGCGGCGGGAGAGGTTGAGGCGGCCCATGCGGTCCACCTCGGTGATCATCACCGTCACCTCGTCGCCCACCTGCACTTCGTCCTCCACGCGGTCTACGTGGTGGTCTGCCAGCTCGCTGATGTGTACCAGGCCCTCTTTGCCCGGCAGGATCTCCACGAAGGCCCCGAAACCCATGATGCGGGTGACCTTGCCGGTGTAGATCTCGCCCACCTCGGGGTCCTTCACCATGCCCAGGATGGCCCGCTGGGCCTGCAGGGCGGCCTCCTCGTCGGAGGAGCCGATGATCACGGTGCCGTCGTTCTCCACATCAATGGTGACCTTGTACTGCGCCGTCATGCCCCGGATGGTGCGGCCTCCGGGGCCGATGATGGCGCCGATCTTGTCCACGGGTACCTTCACCTTCAACATGCGAGGAGCATAGGGGCTCAGGTTGCTCCTGGGCTGCGAGATGGCCTCTCGCATCCTGTCCAGGATGAACAGCCGGG
>JACQUH010000021.1 GCA_016210375.1 Chloroflexota bacterium | reverse complement strand
GAATGCCCGCACCCATCAAGACAACATCCACTCCCGCAATCATTGCTCCCAGGATTTCCGGCAGGCGCGGGGTCTGTATCTTCTCCAGGTAGTTTATGCCAACTGGCCCGCTGTGGCCTTGCTTTGCCAGCCACACCTCTGCAAAGTTGGCGCAGACGATTAGCTCAGCTACGTCTTGCCGTAGCTGGAAGTTGACCATCGGTACGGCTTTGTAGGGTTTGCCTTCTGCTCTTCCGCCCTCCGCATACCAGCTATCCCAGACCCGCTCTGCCATCTCCGGATAGGGAAATGCATCAAAAGCAGTGCGGATGTGCCCTCCTGGGTCGCCATCTTGCAGCCGCCTTGCCGCCACCACTCCTATGCCCGTTCCAGACACCACACCCATGGACTTGACACCCAGGCGTTCTCCCGCCAGGGATACGGCTCCAGCCAGTTGCCAGTTTGAGACGTTGACTCCCATGCCTCCTTGAATGACAAGAGGTAGTTCAGATTCAGTCACTGTCACTCTTTCATGCGCTAGAATCCTGTGGTAGGAGCATTGTACCCGAATTCCTCCGGGTATGGCTTGCACCAGCCAACCGCTACCCCCTCTTTGCTACCTTCCCCGCCCCGTTGATGTAGTGCGTCTCCCAGGTCTTGGCGTCGTTCTTCCGAATGACCTCCTCAATAGCCTGGGCCGCCAAGGCCGCCTCCAAACGGAGCACCGTCCCGATGGCCACATACAGCACGTCCACCGCCTCGGCGGCCACGTGCTCTGGCGGCTCGCTCAGGATGGCCTGGCGTAGCTCCCGCACCTCCTCCTCCTGGAGCGGCAGGCGGCTCAGGAGTTCATGCTGCGTGGACGGCCCCACCAGCCCGAACCGCTGGTGGAACGCCTGCACCGAGGATATCAGACTCCCCATAAGCCGCGCCGTTTCCTGGGAGTGGTCTACCATGCTCTTCTCCTTCGCCCTCGTCCATGCTATTGTAACCCCATGAAGCGAAACACCACTGCCAATCCCACGACCCGACGGATAGGCCGGGTGCTGATTCTCGCTGGCGTTGCCGTCTGGTTGCCCTTCTTCGCCCTGGAGATCGCCGGCAGCGACCCCAATGTCGCCTACTTCCTGCCCTTCCACCTCTCCGGCGTCATCCCCGGGGCCGTCCTCTCCCGCTGGGGCCAGATAAAGCGCCTTCTTGTCCGGCGTTCTGCGAATCTGTAGGGGCGACTCGGCGAGTCGCCCCTACGTTTGCAATGTGCCTCACACCTTCACAAGCTGCATCTTCATCACGTCCACCAGGCCCATATCTGTCAGCTTCAGCTCCGGGATCACCGGCAGGGCCAGGAAGGACAGGATGGAGAAGGGCGACGGGGCCGTGCACCCCATGTCCCTGGCCGCCTTCTCCAGCCGCTCTATCTGGGCCACCACCGCCTCCAGGGGCTCCTGGGAGAGCAGGCCAGCGATGGGCAACGACAATGACGCCACCACCACCCCGCCTGACGCCGCCGCCAGCCCGCCCTGGTTCCGCTCTATTTCTTTCACCACCGCGTAGATGTCCTGGTCCGATGCGCCCACTACCACCACGTTGTGAGAGTCGTGGGCGATGGAGGTCCCGATGGCCCCTCGCTTCAGGCCGAAGCCCTTCACCAGGCCCAGGCCAATGTTGCCCGTGGCCTTGTGACGCTCCACCACCACAATCTTCAGCAGGTCTCTTTCGGGGTCGGCCACTACGGCGCCGTTGCTCCTCGCGGGCCTCTCCTGCACCCAGCGCGTTACGATCTGTCCAGGGACGATCTCAATCACGGGGAAGCTATCCCCCCCATCAGACCGCAGGGCCAGGGCCGGGAGGTCAAAGGGCCTGATGTGCATGGTGCGCGTCATCTCCGGGTTGGGGCGGAGACGCGGCTGGAACAGTGGCCTGCCGTCCTCTGCGGCCAGCCTCCCGCGGAAGTACACCTGCTGGATGTGGAAGGCCTTCAGGTCGTCCAGCACCAGCAGGTCGGCGAAGTAGCCCGGGCCTATCCCACCCAGACCCGGCAGCCGGAAGTACTCCGCCACGTTGAGCGACGCCATCTGCACCGCCCGCACGGGGTCCAGGCCCAGGCGGATGGCCTTGCGCACCACGGCGTCCACGTCGCCGTCGTGGTAGATGTCCCTGGCGTTGCGGTCGTCCACCACCAGCATGCACCGGTGGTAGTTGCCGTTGGTCACCAGGGGCAGGAGGTCCTCCAGGTTCTTCTCTGCGGAGCCTTCGCGGATCATGAGACGCATGCCCCGGCGCAGCTTCTCCAACCCCTCGTGGCGCTCCGTGGTCTCGTGGTCCGACCCGATGAGGGGCGCCATGTATGCATTCAGCGCCCTGCCCATCACCCTGGGCGCATGGCCGTCCTTCACCCGCTCGCCCGCAGCCGCTATCTTGGCCAGGGTATCGGCGTCGCCATTGATGACGCCAGGGAAGTTCATCATCTCGCCCAGGCCCAGGACGCCCTTCCAGCGCAGCGTCTTGCGGATGTCGGCTGGGCCAAGCCTGGCGCCGGAGGTCTCCAGGCTGGTGGCTGGCACGCACGACGGCGCCACGAAGAACATATCCATGGGCACACGGCGGCCGCACTCCAGGATGTAGCGCATCCCCGGCAGCCCGCAGACGTTGGTGACCTCGTGCAGGTCCGTGACCGCCGCCAGCGTCCCGTGGGGCACCACGGCGCGGGCGTACTGGTCTACGTGGAGCATGGAGCTTTCCAGGTGGTAGTGGCCGTCAATCAGCCCGGGGGCGAGGTAGCGGCCCCCCAGGTCAACCACCTGTCTCCCCTCCTTGTAGTCGCCCACGCCAGCGATGCGCCCGCCGTACACCGCCACGCTGCCTTCCTCTATCTCGCCGGTAAAGGTGTTCACGATGCGGGCGTTGGCCAGCACCAGGTCCGCAGGGGCATCGCCCCGGGCCACCGCGATGAGCTGCTGCATATCAGATAGTGCCATCACCCTTGCCCTCTTGATCCTTCTCTCCCTCATGGTCATTAACTAAATGGAATGACATTGGCCATCTCTCCCCTTTTTGGAGGAAGGGTCGCGCTTGACCTCTCCCCCTCTTATCCCCCTCTCCGCAACGGAGAGGGGGATGGTAATGTTGTGAATATCTGGGCACGGCTCTGCCGTGCCCAGATATTCACGTTTAGCGTTTCCCCCTTCCCCCTAGGGGAAGGGGGATAAGGGGGTTAGGTCTAGGTGTCAATGACCTCCAGAGAGAAGGGAAGTTAAGAGAATCTGGGGATATCCCCCAGACCCCCGACTCCCCATTAGGACAAGCTGTGGCATAGCTACGCTATTTGGTTTCCAGAACACAAATGTCTGGAAGGTACCGATACTGCTGGGCGTAGTCCAGGCCGTACCCCACCACGAAGAGGTCGGCGATGGTGAAGCCCAGGTAGTTTACCTCCACATCAGCCTCCCGGCGGGAAGGCTTGCTGAGCAGGGCGCACAGCTTCACAGAGGCCGCACCCTTCCGCTTCAGATAGTCTACCAGGAAGGCCGACGTGATTCCCGTGTCCACGATGTCCTCCACCACCAGCACGCGCCTTCCCAGCACGGAGGTCCGCGGTCCCTGCACGATCCTGGGCTTGCGGTTGGTGACCGTGCCGCCCCCGTAGGTGGAGACCCGCACAAAGTCCACGGTGAGGGGCATGTTCAGCGCCCGCACCAGGTCCGCCATGAACACGAAGGCCCCCCGCAGCACGCCCAGCACCAGCAGCTCCTCACCAGCGCCGGCCTTGACGCGAGGGCCCCCACTGCCCGGCCCCAGCGCCGGCGTGTAGTCCTGGCGGATTTCCGGCGCCAGGCGCGCCACGGCTTCGGCGATCTGTTGCCGGGAGAGCAGGACGGTCATCCCTGTGTCAGCCGCGCCGGAGGGCGTCGTTGGGGTCATGGTACGACTATAGCAAGGGCGCTTGCTCCGGGCAATGCCTTGCTTGTTGCGGCTGGGCAAGCGTATCATGGTCTCAGCGGCACAGGAGAAAGGGGATGTCATGCCTCGCATCGGCCCTACGGAACTGATTGTCATCCTCGTCATCATCCTCATCATCTTTGGCGCGGGACGACTGCCGGAGATCGGTGGGGCTATTGGAAGAGGAATCCGCAACTTCAAGCGCTCCAGCTCTGGGGAGGAGGACAAAGAGGAAAAGGGAAACGCGGCGCCGGAGACCCCCAGCCAGACGCAGAAGCCCAGCCAACCTAGCCACTAGGAGACTATCTCAAAACCTAGCTTAAGATAGTTACCAAGCGTCCCAAGCGCCTATCTCGCAAACAGCCTTCCTCCGAAAAAGGGAGGGCTGTTCTGATTTTCGGCCCGTCGGCCTAGTGACTTACAATATGCCATTCTGAGCAAGTCCCGATGCTATCGGGATCCCGATCTATCGGGACGAATAATTAAGGCCCACCATCGGTAGAGCGTCTGGTTCCCAAGGGGAAGTTCGCAGATAATTGGCGGAACGCCTTAGATGCTTCGGTCGTCCTTCGGCTGAAGGACTCCCTCAGCATGACATGGGGGATGTAGTCCTAATTAGTCAATGACCTTTAGTGCCAGGGATGGTACGACCACCGGAAAGCAAACGGAACCCTGGTATTCGGTTCGTTGGCCTCCGCTCCGCTTATCCCGAAGGCTGCGCCTTCTTCTCCCCTCTACGCGCCAGCCACGCCAGCCAGATGCCGGCCTCGTACAGGACGATGATGGGCAGGGACACCAGCGTTTGGTTCACCGGGTCAAAGGTTGGCGTAATCGCCGCCCCCAATAGAAACGCCCCCACAAAGGCCATGCGACGCCACCGCGCAAAGGTCCTATGGCTCACAATTCGCAGCTTGGCCAGAAGGAACATGAGCACAGGCGTCTCAAATACCAGCCCCATCCAGAACAGCAGCGTGATCATCAGGTTCACGTAGTTGCCTATGCTGATGAAGGGCACGGCAATATCGGTGTTGAAGTTCAGCAGGAACCCGATGGCTGGCGGGATTAGCACGAAGTAGCCAAAGAGCACCCCCGTTACGAAGGCGGCCATCACTCCTGGCAGGAACAAGAGCAGATAGCGCCGCTCCCTGGGGGTGAGCCCAGGGGCCACAAACATCACGATCTCGTACACCCAGATGGGGATTGCCAGCACCAGCCCGCTGAGGAAGGCCACCTTCATGGAGAGGCCCAGCATCTCTGTGACGCTGGTGAAGATCAGGGGACTCTCACCGCCCGTGGCCTGCTTGGCAGGACCCGTCAGGAAGATCAGTATCTTGCGGTGCAGAAGAAAGCCAAGCACGGTCGTGGCCGCAGTCCCCAGGGCCGCCGCCATCAACCGCCGGCGGAACTCCTCCAGGTGCTCCAGAATGGTCAGATCTCCCTGGGGTTCGGGCATGGCGGCTAAGCCCTGGGCACGGGCTTGTCGCCCTGGTCTTCGGCAGGCTTGCTGGATACCTGCCGCCGCTCCGGAGCCGGGGCCGTCTTCGGCTCATCGTCCAGGGATAAGGCCCGAGGCACCTCCGAGGCTGCCCGCTGAAGGTCACGCACGGCCTTTCCCAGGCTCTTGGCCGTGTCCGCCATCTTGGCCGGACCCAGGACCAGCAGGGCCACCACCAGGACAATCAGGAGCTCCATGGGACCAATGCCGAAGAAGTTCAAAGCGCCTCTCCTTCCCTGCCGCGGGCGACACACTCCGGGGGCAGATCCACCACGCCCAGGTCTGCCCCCAACCGTTGCAGCAGCTTCACCGCCAGGCAAAGGGGAAGGCCCACTACGTTCAGATAGCACCCCTCCACCAATTCGGCTGGCCTGAAGGTCGTGTCCTGCACGGCGTAGGCCCCGGCCTTGTCCATGGCCTCGCCGGACGCCAGGAAGGCCAGGGCCTCCTCGTCAGTATAGCCACGCATGGCCACGACGCTTGTCTCCACACCCACCGCCTCCCTACCCGAGGAGGCATCCACCACCGCTACGCCCGTCATCACCTGGTGGCGCCGGCCCCGGAGGCCCAGCAGCATTGCCATGGCCTCGGCCTCGGTGTTTGGCTTCCCCAGAACACGATCGCCGTCCACCACCGCCGTGTCTGCCGCCAGCACCAGCCCTCGCTTGACCCGACCTGCCACCAGCCTGGCCTTCTCCAGGGCCAGGCGAGCGACGTACTCCTCCGGTTTCCCGCCGGGCAATGGCTCCTCGGCTCCCGATGGGACGACGCTGAAGGGGATGCCCGTCTGCTCCAGAATGGCCTTGCGGCGGGGCGACGCCGAAGCCAGGGTGATGGGGTGCCCGGCCTTCAGGGTGAGGAGGGCTATGGCCTCCACGTGATACGTCTGCGGAAACATGTCCAGGGGCTGCACCTGCTGCACCTGGAAGGGCCCGGCGGCCAGGACCTTCAGGTCTCGCGCCAGGCTCTGGGGGTCGCAGGAGACATAGGCCACCCTGGCCGGGGCCAGGCGGGCCAGGGCCTTCAGAGCATCCCCCTGGCATCCCACCCTGGGTGGGTCCAGCACCACGGCATCCACAACCTCTTCTTGCTGGCCCAACGCCTCCTCAGTCTTTCCGTGGACGATGACCACGTTGGGAAAGGGGGCCAGGTTCACCCGGGCGTCCTCAATTGCAGACGTTGACTCCTCAATAGCCACGACGCTGGCCGCGTAGGTGGCGAGCAAGGCGGCGAAGGTGCCGACGCCCGCATAGGCGTCCACCACCACCTCTTTGCCGGTGAGGCCCAGGAAGTCTCGCAGCAGGTCGGCTATGCGCTCAGCCTGGAGCGTGTTCACCTGGAAGAAGGAGGGAGAGCCTACGCGGAAGGGCACGCCCTTCACCACCTCCTGGTAGTGTCTCTGGCCCGTGACCAGGGGCGACTCAGCGTGCTTCAGGGCCGGCTGAATAAGCCAGCTCCCGCTCTGAACGCCGTACCGGATGGCTAGCTGGGAGGTCTCCGAGCACTTTCCTCGTAGCTGCGCCATCGCCCCGTTGATCCAGGGGTCCATGATCAGGCACTCCCCAACCTCCACAAAGCGCCCCTTCTCCCGGTGGACGAACCCCAGCACACCCTCCCGCCTCCCCACAGTGAACCGGGCATGGTTGCGATAGCCAAACTCCATTGGCGACGCCAGCGTAGGCGGCACCGACACGCCCTCCAACCCTCCCACTCGCTCCAGAGCGTCCTGCACGGCTTCCCGTTTCATCTCAAGCTGGCGGTCGTAGGCTACATGCTGCCACTGGCAGCCAGTGCAGGCCCCAAAATAGGGGCAGGGCGGCTTCACCCGGTGGGCTGAGGGGGTGATGACCTCCACCACCTCGGCCGCCACGTAGTGACGTCTCTCCCGGACCACCTCCGCCACCACCTCCTCCCCAAGGATGCCGCCAAAGACGAAGATGGGCTTGCCCTCGGCCTGGGCCATCGCCTCTCCCAGGCGGCCCATGGCCCCCAGGGTCAGGCGCAACCGCTGGCCCCGCTCGGTGGGTGCCACTAGATCACCGCCCTTCGCCGCTGCACCACCACCAGGGCCGCCAGGAAGCACACGCCCGTTACGCCCAAGTAGACCAGTGTGGAGGAGGCGGCCAACTCGCCACGGAACACGACGTCAAAGGGCCGGTAGTAATAGAACAGGGACAGCTTCCCCAGCCAGGCGGCGGCCCCCAGGGCAGGCACCAGCATGTTAAGGATAAACGAGGCCGCCATGATGCCCCCGACAATCGCCACAGAGCGGCGCGGGTCCAGCACGAGACAGGACACCAGGGTGGAGTATGCAGCGATGGCAGCCACCGCCATGCCCGCCTGCACCAGCACCAGGGACATCCGGCCCAGATCAACGCCGCCCTCCACGAAGAGCGTGCCCAGGAGGACCCCCGCCAGGGACGCCACCAGGAGCAGCGCCAGAATGGCCAGCAAGGCCACGAACTTGGTGGCCACTATCGTATACCGCTGCACGGGATGGGACAGCAGCAGCTCTATGGTGCCCCGGTCGGCCTCCCGGGACAGTATCCCGGATCCGAACATGAAGGCGTAGATGCCCACCACGATGGGCCAGTAGTTCAGGAACTCTGTCACCAGCCAGCCGTCAAGGGAGAAGCCCTCCTTCCCGAACAGCTCATCAATTATCTCCGGCGTCAGGCCGAAGGAGCCGAGCATGGATTCTGGCAGGGACTTCATGTACTCCAGCAGGCCAGTGGACTGGGCGATGGAGGGGTAAATGAGCACCACGAAGAGGGCGTAGGCCACCAGAAAGACGATCCATCCAAAGATGGCCCACTGGCTGAGGCGGACGTTCACCCGAAGCAGGGCGAAGCTCATACGGCGGCCCCTTCCGGCGCAGGCTGGTAGAACTCCAGGAACGCCTCTTCCAGCGTGGCCTCTGGGAAGGCTATGTCCTCCACCGGCAGGCGGGCCACCGCCGCCAGGAGAGTCTGGATGTCGCCCTTCATCAGGAACTCCACCTCTTGTCCCTCCAGGCGCAACAGCTCGGCACCGGGAAGGCGAAGGTCTTCCTTCCCAACCTCCCTCCGGAAGTGGATGTGCATCTTTCGCACCTTCCGCCTCTTGAGGGCCTCCACCTCGTCCACCAGCACCAGCCGCCCCTCCTTGATGATGGCTACCCGGCCGCACAGTCGCTCCACCTCCGAGAGGATGTGCGACGACAGGAAGACCGTCTTGCCCCGGTTGTGCTCCTCCGCCAGCAGGGCATAGAACTCCCGCTGCATGAGAGGGTCCAGGCCCAGGGTAGGCTCGTCCAGGAGGAGGAGCTCCGGGTCGTGCATGAAGGCCTGGAGGATAGCCAGCTTCTGCTTCATGCCCCGGGAGTAGGCCCGAACCTGGCGGCCCAGGTCCAGGTCAAAGCGCTCCGCCAGCTCCTTGATCCTGCGGCCCCCGCCCCGGCCCCGGAAGCTGCCCAGCAGATCCAGCAGCTCGCTGCCTTTCAGACTTTCGTACAGGGCTATGTCCCCCGGGATGTTCCCCAGCCGCCGCTTGATCTCCACATCGTGGCGCTGGGTGTCCAGGCCGAAGATGCGGGCAGAGCCGCTGGTAGGACGCAGGAGATCAAGAAAAACGCGGAGGGTCGTGGTCTTGCCCGCGCCGTTCGGTCCCAGGAAACCTAACACCTCGCCCTCCAGCACCCGAAGGTTCACGCCTTCAATGCCGCGCTGGCGGCCATAGAACTTGGTGAGGTCTTGGGTGACGATAGCGTAGTTGGTGGCCATAGCAGGGGGCAAAGCTGAATGGTGCCTTACGTCTAACTATACCCCAATGAGTAGGCGGGTGAAAGCCGCGAAGGAGCAGGGCGGACTCTGCCTGCGGCGCTGGGCATCCCGTGGTAGGTAGCAGCAAGCAGACACCCCATGGGCAAATGCGGAGCAGTTTAGCTGTCTGCCGACCTCTCCCCCTCTCGCGACGGAGCTTTGCTCCAAGAGTCCTTGGACCTCACCCCCATACCCCTCTCCGAGTCGGAGAGGGGTATGGGATTGTTGTGAGAATCTGGGCACGGCTTTGCCGTGCCCAGATTCTCACATTTGCTCAATCCCCCTTCCCTCAGAGGGAAGGGGGATTGAGGGGGTTAGGTGGGAGCGGGAGAAGATCATGCCGACAAGCTATCGGCAGTTTTGCATGGGACCAACAGGTCAAGACATTAGTAACTATCTCAAAACTCTCACGGGGCGCTGCCCCTTGCTGGTCATTGACCAGATAGACTGCCACTGGGGTTCCCACCTCACCCCCTGTGGTCCCCCTCTCCTAAAGGGAGAGGGGGACTTGATTGGTAGGGAAATCCGTGGCACGGCTAGGCCGTGCCACGGATTTCCCTGCTTTTTTTCTCCCCCTTCCCTGCTAGGGAAGGGGGAACGAGGGGGTTAGGTCGGAATAGATAACGAAGCGTTAGAAGCACTACACTAGGACGGTTTCTGGCGGCGAACAATAGGGGCGAGCCGGCGGCTCGCCCCTACTGACGGCAGCGGCCCCTACACGACGATGACGGATACGCTCTTTTTCACGTCCGCCAGGGGGTCGTAGACGTAGCCGCTTTTCCCCAGGTCCGTCACGGTGAAGGTGAAGGTGGTACCCGCCGCGGGCCGGCGGAGGATGGCCGAGGAGAAGCGCGCGACGCCGTCGGCGCCGGTAGTGGCGCTGGCGCTGCCCGTGGTAGCGCTGCTCCAGTTGCCCGCCACCGTCACACCTGCCACCGGCGCGCCCGAGGCGTCCACTACCTTCACGCTCACCTCCGCCCAGGTCTTCCAGCCCCGGAACTGGTCTAGCAGGACGCCAGACATGTCGCCGATGTGCATCTTTGACGATGCCGGGGCCGTCGGTGTCACCGCGTTGGAGGGGGCCGACGCAGGCCCGGTACCCACGGCATTGGTTGCCTTCACCGTGAAGATGTAGGTCACGCCGTTGGTCAGGCCGGTGACTGTACAGCTAACCACATTGCCCACACTGCAGCTCCCGCCTGGACTCCCCGTCACCGCGTACCCCGTGATGGCGCTACCCCCGTTGCTGGCAGGGGCGCTCCAGGAGACCGTGGCCTGTGCGTTGCCAGCCGTAGCCGTAACGCCTGTGGGGGCGCCGGGGACGGTTAGAGCCGCCCCTGGCACCACCGCATTGGACGGGGCCGACGCTGGCCCGGTACCCACGGCATTGGTTGCCTTCACCGTGAAGGTGTATGAAGTGCCATTGATCAGGCCCGTGAAGACAACGGCAGTCTGAGCGCCGCTCACCAGCTTCTCCGTCGTGGCCGGTGCGCTGGTTATCGTGTACGCCGTGATGGCGCTCCCCCCATCGCTGGCAGGAGCATTCCAGGAGACTGTGGCCTGCGCGTCGCCAGCCGTAGCTGTGACGCCTGTGGGGGCGCCGGGGACGGTTGGAACCGCCCCTGGCGCCACCGCCATGGCGGCGTTGATAAGGCCATAGCCATACCATGCGTCCCGCCCCGGGTCGCCCAGGTCTGTCGCCGTCTTCTGCATCCGCAGGCGCACGTCCAGGTTGTTCACCTTGCCGTCGGCGTTCTCATCCTTCAGCGTGCCGCTGGCTATCAGGAGAGCGGCCAGCCCAGAGACGTGAGGTGTAGCCATGGAGGTGCCATTCAAGATGGCGTAGGTGTTGTTCGGCCACGTGGAGAGCACGCCCACCCCCGGGGCGGCCAGCTCTACCTCGGGGCCGATGCTGGAGAAGCTGGCCCGGGTATTGCTCTCGTCTATGGCCGCGACGGCGATGACCTCAGAGAACTTGGCGGGGTAAGTCACGTTGCAGCAAAGTCCGCTGCTCCCAGAGTTGCCCGCCGCCGCAACGATGACGATGCCCGCGTTGCTGGCCACCTGCACCGCCGTCTGCATGGCCGAGGGCGCACTGCTGGCCCCCAGGCTCATGCTCACCACCTGCATCCCGTTGGTGATGGCCCAGTCCACCCCGGAGATGACGCTGCTCCACGAGCCGCTGCCGCTGCTATTCAGCACCTTTACTGCGAAGAGCGACGCCAGGGGCGCAACGCCCACGACCCCGATGTCGTTGTCCAGGGCGGCCACGGTGCCGGCCACGTGGGTGCCGTGGCCATTATCGTCGTCCCAGGAGGTTACCCCGGTCACGAAGCTCACACCTCCCGCTACCTTCAAGTCCAGTTGCTCCAGGTCTATGCCCGTGTCAATGATGGCAACCTTGACGCCTGCTCCCTTGTCAAAGCCATGGACCGCCGGAGCGTTGACCTTCGCGATGCCCCAGGGAACTGTCTGGGCCTGGGCCGTGGGCCCTGTTTCCAAGGCCGTCACGGTACCGTCGGGCTCCACCGCGAGCACGTCGGTGTGCTGCCGCAGTCGGGTCAGGGCCGATTGTGGCAAGGAGGCGCTGACGGCTGGGATGTTCCGATACTGGCGCGAGACCCTGGCGCCCAGGCCCTGGAGGTAGCTGAGATGGCTCGTCTCCGGCCTTTGCCGGAAAGTGATGATGACGTCCACAGATCTGTCGCCATCGCTCGGGCTGCCGTAGCGGGGCGACGTATCGCCGGTGTGGAACCCGGTAGCCGTGAGGGCCAGCGCAACGATTAATGCCAGCGACAGCCAGCGGCGGATAGATCGCATTCTTTTCCTCCTTATCCTTGCCGACCCCACCCCACCCCGTGGACTTCCTGGGAAGGCAGGGCCAGGGCGACAGAGGCAGAAAGGGCTAGGCCAGGGGTTCTGACACCCTGACGTACTCTGCCAACGCCATCGGCAACTCCACGGTGCCCTTGGGGGCCCGCAACCGCATCGTGCCCGCGTTCTTATTCGTGGTGACCACTGTGCCCCGGACGCCCGGCAAGAAGCCGCATTCCAGAAGCCGGTGCATGAGCACAGGCTGCTCCTCGCCGTCCTCGGTCACCCTTAGCATGGTAACCTTCTCGCCGCGGCTGGCGGAGGCCAGGGTCCGCGACTGGATAAGCGCAGCCTCGGCTGGGGAGCCGGGGAAGGGGTTGCCGTGGGGACACGTGGCGGGACGCCCCAGCCGCTCATACAGGAATTCTTCTAGCTGGGGCGAGAGAGAGTGCTCCATGCGGTGCGCCTCCTCGTCCACCGTCGCCCAACTGTAGCCGAGTTGGTCCACCAGCATCCGCTCCAGCAGGTAGTGACGACGCAGGGTACCCTCGGCCAGGGCCCGGCCCTTCTCCGTCAGCCGCACACCAACGTCGCTCTCTTGGTCCAGCAGGCCGTCCCTGGTCATGCGCCGGAGGGCCTGGGTCACTGCGGGAGGCGACACCCCCATGCTCTCCGCCAGGCGTGCGCCCACAATGCGCTTGCGCTCTCGCAGCTTAATGTAGATGCGTACCAGATACTCGCCCGCGGCAGGGCTGCGCCGGAGGCTTGACGGAGACGGGGCAGGTTGATCTTGCAAGGCAGTGCCTCCGACGTGCTAATAGACTCCCTGATTCTATCGCCGCTGGCGGCGCGTGTCCACCCACCCCTCCCAAAGGTACTACCCGAGAGAGTGGACCTGACCCCCAATCCCTCCTTCGTCCTTCCAAAGAAGGACTCAAGGACAAGCTCTTCCTCCAGGGGAAGTGGTAGGCACCCACCTTCAGAGCCAGGCCCCGGCCTCGGTGCCGTTGGCCGTGTGTTCGCTGGTGACGAAGCCGCGCCACAGGCGGCTCATGGTGTCTTCCATCCTTCGGAGCTCGCTGAACGGGCTCCAACGCTGCAACATCGGTAGTATCTCCTTCGTCACACCGTCTTGATAGGCCAGGCCATCTATCGCCCTACCCCTTGAGTCCGGTGCAGGTTCTTAACACGGTATTATCAACTGTCCTACTTTTTTGGAAAGAATAAACCATCCACATGCTTATGCTGTTTATGTTGACGCTTGCCTTAACTTGGCGTATAATGCCTTAGCAGGTGAACCACCATGGCCCGTGACTACTACACTGTGCTCGGAGTAGGCAGAAGCGCCTCGGACAAGGATATCCGCCAGGCGTACCGCCGCCTTGCCCGTAAGCACCACCCCGACGTAAACCCAGGCAACGAGCAGGCGGAGGCCACCTTCAAGGAGATCAACGGGGCCTACGAAGTCCTGTCGGACCCGGAGAAGCGCAAGAAGTACGATCAGTTCGGCGAGAACTGGAAGTACGCCGAGCAGTTCGCCCAGGCCCAGGCGCGGGGAGGGAGGAGGCGGGGCGGCGAGACCGGCTCCTGGGGGCCTGGCGGCCCGGGCTCCGGATACGGTGCGCCCACCTCCTTTGACTTTGAGGTCGGCCCCGAGGGCATCGGCACCATCCTGGAGGAAATGATGGGCGGCAGGCGGGCAGGCAGGGGCGGTCGCGGTCGCACATCCGTCCGCAGCGTGCCCGTGGAGATCCCCGTAGAGCTGACCCTGGAAGAGGCGTACGCGGGGGCCACCCGTATCCTGCAGCTTCCCGTCACTCCCACCGGGCAGGCCCGCCGCCTGGAGGTGCGCGTGCCTCCCGGTGTGGACACCGGCTCCAGGGTGCACATGGCTGTGGACGGCGCCGACCTCTATCTTGTCGTCACCCTCCGGCCCCACCATCGCTTCACCCGCAAGGGCGCGGACCTTTACGCCGAGTTGCCCGTGCCCCTGGCGGACGCCCTCCTGGGCGGCGAGCACGTTGTGGAAACGCTGACCGGCAAGGTGGCGCTGACCATTCCGCCGGAGAGCCAGAACGGGCAGGCCTTCCGCCTGCGGGGGCGTGGCATGCCTGTCTTGGGCAGCTCGGAGCAGAAGGGCGACCTTTTCGTCACGCTCAAAGTCATTCTTCCCACCGGCCTTTCCCAGCGGGAGCGGGAGCTGTTCCAGGAGCTGAGGAGTCTGAGAACCTAACCCCCCAACCCCCTTCCCGAAGCGGGAATCCCGACATGTCGGGACTCTCCGAGTCGGAGAGGGGGATTAGAGGGGGTGAGGTACGAGGAACACCACATGTCCACAGAGCGAGACGATCCCATCTTCGTCATAAGCGTCGCGGCGCGTATAGTGGGGGTACATGCCCAGACCCTGCGCTACTACGAGCGCGCGGGCCTCATCGCACCCTCCCGCTCCGACGGCAACCGGCGCTACTACTCCCAGGAAGACATGGAGCGCCTGCGCCGCATCAAGACCTTGATTGACGACATGGGCGTCAACCTGGCCGGCGCCGAGATAGCCCTGCGCCTCTTGGACCGCATCCAGGAGCTGGAGCAGGAGGTGGCCCAGCTACGCCTGGACGTGCAGCGCCTTGCCGACCATACTCCGCCAGCGCTGGGGGACGGAAAGACGACCTAACCCCCTAGCCCCCTTCCCTTTAGGGAAGGGGAGATATTGGGAGCAACACCGCACCATAAATGGTGCGGCTTGCCAGAAATAATCAAGCCACACCCTTTAAGGCTGTTTACAATATAAATTGCCAAATTGGTTCCGACCTAACCCCCTCTGGCTCCCTCCTTCGTCCTTCAGCCGAAGGACTCAAGGACAGGCCCTTCCCGCACGGGAAGGGGG
>JACQUH010000095.1 GCA_016210375.1 Chloroflexota bacterium | reverse complement strand
TGCTGGACGTGGAGAACTCCAGCCACCAGGTTAGTATCCTTCCACACTGTTACACAAATGGTTGGTCAGCTTTGAGGCTAGGCCCGTTCCCAGATTGAGTTTGGGGGAAACCAACCACAAGTGAAACAGTCACCCAAGCCGCCCTTGCGTTGACACCCTGGATTGGGCGTTGCTAGAATGGCTGGAATCCTCTCCCCTGGAGGGGTTGCACGTCTGTGGGGGTGTAGCTCAACTGGGAGAGCGCAGCGTTCGCATCGCTGGGGTTGGGGGTTCGAGCCCCCTATCTCCACCACTCCTCCACCTCCTCCCGTCGTACCTCTATAGCCAAGAGGCCAGGGCAGCAGTCGCCCAAGCTGGATACCCTGTCCCCAGACGTCCGCTCGCCCTCGCCGTCGGCCCTGTTTCCCTCGGACCTCCTTCTTGCTTTGCTGACGCCCATGAGAAACAGAGACCAGCGCGAGGCGGCGGACGTCCGGTGAAAGACCTCCGCGCCACCTCGCTTCTCCCCTTGCCATGCTGGGATAGGGCCCCTGTGCCCTAGGTCAGCAGAAGCAACAGCAGTCCAACCGCCGTCTTGCCGGTGCCCATGGCCCGCTCCTTGATATTTACCTGCTGCCCATAGAGCGCCCCCACGAGGATCTCCCCCTGATACAGGTCAATAACCGCGCTGGGGGCAAGGTATGTGCCAAAGAACAAGGCGTCCTTCTTCACGTCAACGCGATTCTCCTGGACCTTCCAGAGCACGTTCTCGGCGCCACCCCCGGCTTTGATGATCATCCTGGTACCCTGGCCCAACTCCACGTTGCCGCCGCGGCCAGGTCAAAGACCTGGAAGCTCACCACCGTCGCATCGGAGGCCGCCGTACCCAGGTTGCTCACCGTCGCCCCAAGGACGACAGACGTGCCAGGGTCGGGGTTGATGGGTGTGAAGTCGCCGCCGATGTTCACCTTCAGGTCTGGCTGAGGCGGCGCTCCCGCAGGCGTCACGAAGATGGTGAACTGGGTCGTGTCCTACGACGGCGTTGCCGTGCTGGACAGTATGCCTTGCACATCGGCCTGGGTGTTGATGGCCTGGGTAGCATCAATCACCAGGAGCGCCTGGATGGTTTGCCCCGCATTGATGCTCCTGGGCAACGCCTGTCCGGCGGAGGTCGTGTCAAAGGAGACAAGGATGTCCACCAGGGCATTGACCGTGGACAGAGCCGTCCCCTGGTTGTCCAGGTTGGCGGTCAAGTACCGGTTCCCTGAGTCCCCGACGTTGAATTTGGCCAGGGGTTGCCTGGGGCTTACAGTGCGCACAAGGCCACGCGCCCAGGTTGCCGGGAGCGCGTGAGGGTGGGAACCCCTTAGCATGAAGGAGACCAGGAGATGGGGATTGCGCTTCGGAAGTTCCGAAGCAGAGGGGCGCTTGAGTCCTGCGGCTGCCTTCGCGAGGTTCGGGCCACAGGCCAGCGAGCGAATGGGTCAAAGCCGTAGTTCCTTGTAGGACTGGAATCAAGATATGGCAATAGATACCATCGCTGTCGTTGTCAAGATACGTAACTTCTCGTACCAATTCCGATGGAATAGTGCATCTGTACCAGAACAAGCACCGTAGTAGTTGCCCAGGCAAGGAACATACGGGGTTATTCCTCGTGAGCGTTGATGCCGATGCACCATAACTTGGAGATGAAGGGCCTTAGCGATATTGTTCAGGCCGCATGGGGCTGGGCAAGCGGCAGGGGAAGTGCCGGCGAACCGCAGGCGCTTTGGCTTTTCGCCGACGAAGCGAAGCGTCCCCTTGGCATCCTTCCCCTTGAGCCGCTTCACCGGGCTGCCGCAACTGACAAAGCTCCATGGAATGCGCCATCACAAAGCCATTCTGGTAGACTTTATGGCGCCGCCTCTTGAAGGGGGAAGGGGGAGGTTGTAAACGTGAGTATCTGAACACGGCAAAGCCGTGTTCAGATACTCACGACAAAAACATCCCCCTCTCCGTTGCGGAGAGGGGGACTACAGGGGGAGAGGTCGGAACAGGCGTCAAACTATTCTGTTTATGACCATCAGGCTGGGGTGCGGGATTGGAGCTTCCTCATCACCGGGCGAAGTACAGGTACACGGTGTCGGCGGCTTCCCAAACGAGATGCGAAAGCTTGATGTTTTTGGGCACATCAAAAAGCACCCAGCCCACGAGCTGGCAGTTCTCGTTGTTCTGGCCGCACTTGGAGGGCATGGCAATGGTGGGGGCCACCGCCGACCCATCGGCCCACACGAAGGGGACAAGAGTGTTTTCCCCCGGGCCGGCCGCATCTACCTCCGTCGCGTCCTGGAAAGGGTCCACCGGCCGGTACTCAGTGGACTTGTCGTCCCTGAGGCTCAGGGAGCCTTTGTGGATGGTGAGGTACACCAGGTTAGCCTGGCGGTTAAACACCTCTAGATGGGTGGCTAGAAGAGCATGGTCCTCATCGCTCGGCCTGATTAGGTAGTGCTTGTCCCCCATGGAGTAGCGCGCCTCGTTGACAGAGCGCGTCTCTTTGACTCGGATGACCAGGGAGTCGCCGAAGGTCCATTCCGTGGCGGCGCCGGCGGAGCCGCACCCCCCAACAGCCAGGAGCAGCAGGGCGAGGGCTGCCAGCAGCGGGAGGAGGCGCAGCAATAGCGCGGGTCTGGGAGTGAGGGGACCGCTCATACTGAAGACCTGCTCAGGGATGGCAACCCCCGCAGCATGCTCACGAGGCCCGGCAGCACATCCAGTACGTAGTCTATGTCCTCCCCGGCGGAGTCACGCCCCAGAGTGAGACGCAGGCTGGACTGGGCTAGCTCCGCTGTGCGGCCTATGGCCACCAGGACGTGGGAAGGCTCCAGGGAAGCGGCGGTGCAGGCGCTGCCGCTGGAGGCCGCCACCCCGGCGAAGTCCAGCCCAATGAGGACCGGCTCGCCCTCCACGGACTCAAAGCAGAAGTTGACGTTGTTGGGCAGCCGCCAGGAAGGATGGCCATTGAGGTAGGTCCTTTCCACTCGCTCCTGTATGCCGTGGATAAGTCGGTCCCGAAGGGCCTGGGTGTGCTGGCACAGCCACGCCCGCTCGCCCTCCGCTAGCTCCAGCGCCAGGGCAGTGCCCACGATGCCGGGAACATTCTCGGTCCCCGCGCGGTGCTGGCGTTCCTGGCCGCCTCCGACTTGCTGGGGTGTGAAAGGAGTGCCGCGCCGCACGAACAGCACGCCGCTGCCCTTGGGGCCATGGAACTTGTGGGAGGAGAGGCTGAGCATGTCCTCGCCCAGGTTTCTTACGTTCAGGTCAAGGTAACCTGCTCCCTGCACGGCATCGGTGTGGAACACAATGGTCCGCCCCATCTTCCGTGCCTGGGCCTTGACCAAACGGGAGGCCTCGGCCACGGGCAGAATGGAGCCAATCTCGTTGTTCGCCAGCATCATGCTCACCACAGTGGTGCGGTCAGTGATGGCCTCCTCCAGTTCCTTGAGGTCCACCAGGCCATCCTGGTCTACAGGAAGGTACGTGATCTGGTACCCCAGGGTCTCCAGGAAATGACAGGCGTGCAGGACGGCATGGTGCTCAATAGCTGTGGTGATGATGTGGTTGCCCGTGGGCGCCAGGGCCATGGCCGCCCCTCGGATGGCCGTGTTGTCCGATTCGGTGCCGCCGCTGGTGAAGATGACCTCGCTGCTGCGGCACCCCAGGACCCTGGCCACCTTCTCGCGAGACTCGTCCACCGCTTTGCGGGACTCCTGAGCCAGCGTGTAGAGGCTGGAGGGGTTGCCGTAGCTCTCCGAAAAGTAGGGGAGCATGGCCTCCAGCACCTCGGGCCGGACGCTGGTGGTGGCGGCGTTGTCCAGGTAGATGAGCTTGCGAGGTCTATCCATGGGACGCTCCTGAGGGGCGACGAGGCGTAGGTCCCCCCTGGGAATGGCTTAATTGTAGCACCCCGAGCGAGGTTGGGGTAATGGGGGATTATTGAGAGTATCTGGGCATGGCTTCGCCTTGCCCAGATACTCTCAGGTACTGTTTCCCCTTTCCCCCTGGAGAAGGGGGAGAAGCTCCATTTGAATCGGTGTGATGCGGCTCTGCCGCATCACACCCATCCCTCCCTCAAATAGTCTTCCCCCTATCCCTTGCCTGCGGTCCCAGGCGACGCACCTGGGCGTTGCGGGCCGCCCCCACGACTGCGAAGACGATGACCAGCGCGCCGCCCAGGGCTACGGCGAAGGGAGCGCCCAGGAAGTTTGCCACCAGACCCGCCTGGAAGCCACCCAGGGGCATGAGGTTATAGGTCATGCCCCAGAAGCCCATGACCCGGCCTCGGAACTGGTCCGGCACCAGCAGTTGCAGGGTGCTCTGCACAGCGATCATGTAGGCGGCGCTACTGAGGCCAGCCAGGAGCACCAGGGCCAAGGACAGGGAGAACAGATGGGAGTAGGCAAAGAGCACCAGGCTGATCCCAAAGACCGCGCCTCCACCGATGATCAAAGCGCCCTTGGGGAGGCTCCTGCCTACCGAGGCCACGACCGTGGTCCCCAACATGGCGCCAACGCCCCCCAAGGCGAAGAGAAGGCCCAACCCCCTTTCGTCCACCAGGAGAATATCTCTCTGGAAGACGGGCATAAGCTGGATGTACGAGAAACCGAAGAAGCTGTTAAAGAAGGTCATCCCCAGAAGGAAGGCGAAGATATGGTTGTCGCGGATATAAGCCAGGCCCTGGGCCATGTCGCCCAGGACGTTAGAGGAACGGGCGCGGATGACTGCCGGCATGTGCAGCATGACCAGAAAGGAGACGAAGACCAACATGCCGATGGCAGCCAGGAGGAACGTGTAGCCCGCCCCAAGGTACGCCAGGATCACGCCCCCAAGGGCCGGGCCAACAACACGCGTGCCCTGCCAGATCATGGAGTTGAGGGCTACAGCGTTCATCATGGAGCGTCGCTCTATCAGGTACGGGAAGATGGCCTGGCGAGAAGGCATGTCAAAGGCTGCGATGCCGCCGATGAGGAAAGCGCCCACCATGACGTGCCAGGCCTGTACCATGTTCAGGAAGGTGAGGATGGACAGGGCGCCTACCACCAGCGCACCCGAAAGCTGCGTAGCGATAATCAGCTTGCGCTGGTCCACCTTGTCTGCTATGACTCCCCCGAAGAGGTTGAGGAGGATTGAGGGCACCGCGGAGGCCAGTCCCACCAGGCCAAGCTGTAGCTTGGATCCGGTGAGCTGGTAAACCAGCCAGCCCTGGGTGAGGATAAGCATCTGGAAGCCCAGGACAGAGCACAGGGAGCCAATCCAGAAGAGCCGGTACTCCCTGTACCTCAGGGCTTCAAACATCTGGACGCGTTTTCTGACGGCGGGTATCGCAGACATCTGCTGCTGTATCTCCACTCCAAGAAGGCGCGCTTCTTGCTTGCCTGTACCATGTTACAACGGACGGCGCACCCGTGGAATGCCCAGGAGGTACTGCACCTTCCTTGGACGAGGGCCGCCCGCTGCCGCCCGACGTGGGAAGGCCAGCGGACGGGATGGTGGACCCCCAGGGGCCGTAGGGGCGAGCCGCCGGCTCGCCCCTACGATTGCCTCTTATGCCCCAACCCCCACCTTCTCCTCCGCCTCACGGAAGTCCAGCCCGCCTTCGCCGACGACTACGACGACGTAGTGCTGACCAACGACCTGGACGCCGACCTGGTGGAGGTCAAGGGGGGCCGGTTGAGCTAGGTGAATTCAAGGATCGGCTGCGGGAGAAAGCGGCGATGCTGTACTCTGAATGACAGGTGGGGTGGACTAGAGGCTTTCAATTCAGGGGCCAGAGACCAAGGACAACCTCCTGTCCTTGGCCCCATGCATTTGCCGTCTAGTAGTCGACGCTTCAGGCTCTGCCTAACAGATCCGTGAGCTTCTTGGCTGTCTGCAACTTGGCGAAGCTAGCGTAGCGCGGGCTCTGAATGGCGGCTTGGGGAGCGTCGCCAAATGGGATAGGGCCAATGGGCTTGGCTTTCTCGGAGAATATCAGCTTGTATTTGCCTTCCTCTCCGTATGGTTCAATGCGTGCCACGGGTGCATAGTGGGTTATGGCGGAGACGGGCTGTGTCTGATAGGCGGCGATGTACTTGATCTTGTCCAGCATGCCGCCCCCGATGCGGATAGCGTACCAGCAGTCCTCGCCGAGGAACACACGCTCAAAGCCATCCTTCTGAGCAGGCACGACCACGGTGTCCAGGGTTGCCAAGGGCGTCCGGGGCCGTGCCGCTGGGCTTGCGGCCGCTGGGACCGCGACGGGCTTTGGGAACTCAAGGGCCAACAAGCCCACGAGCGGGAGGATCTGGAGGATCTCCTTCAGAAATCCCCCGGTGTCGGCCTTCTCGGCCTCGGTCAAGGCGGGTTCTTGTGGGATGTTGCCATTGTCCAAGTGGCACCGGTGGGTCTCGCTGGCGCGTTTGACCAGCGCATATTCCAGCCATGTCACGTGGGCGCGGTTCAGTCCGCCGCTGGTGGAGACGAACACGATTCCCTTGTCCCAGAAGACCTTGTCCTGCATGTGGTTCTCGATACGGTTCCGAACGTTGTCCGCCTGCCCGATGTAGAGGGTCGGCAATTCAGGCTCATTGCCTTCGCCGGTGGGACCGACCAGAATGTAGACACCTGTGCGTTGGAACTCGGTGCGCTGGCGGACCTCGCTCCATTTGGTGCGCGGGAAAGTGACGCCGGTGCCAGTCCAGTTCATGCGGTCTATGAGGCGCAGGCCTTCCGGGTCGCCGTCGGGGACAAATATGCGTATGGTGAAAGGATCGGCCATGAAGATTCTCCTTCAAGGTTGAGGTTCAACCCGTAGTCTGGCACACGGAGACGCGTGTTTCAAGAAGCGGCGCAGAGGCAGACCCGTGCCTACCCCCCCACCCCCACCGCCTCCTGCGC
>JACQUH010000094.1 GCA_016210375.1 Chloroflexota bacterium | reverse complement strand
GTGCAGCTCCAGACGATGTCGAAGCCGGCATCCGGGAAAGGCAGCGCCTCGGCGTTGCCCTCCTGGAAGCGCACCTGGCCAGCAAGCCCGTCTGTCTGCACGAGGGCCATTGCCTCGTCCAGGAGGTAGCGGTTGATGTCTACGCCAACGATGGGATTCTGGCCCCTGGTGCGCTGCGCCAGCCACCGGGCCAGAACGCCACTCCCGCTGCCCACCTCCAGGACCGACTCCTCTGGACGAATCTGCATGGCGTCTATCACGTTGCCGACTACACGGAGGTAGCCCGGCTGGCGGCCCCGCTCCTCCAGGAAGGCGGCAGACCCCAGCATTGGCCCCCGCAAGACGATGGTACAGAACTTCTCGCGGAGCGCTGGTAGCATTGGCTCCCACTGGGAGTGGGACAGACCGAGGGGCAGCAGCACCAGCGCCGGTCCCTGACCCTGGACGTGGTAACGGACGCCGCCCAGTTCGCCCCGCAGCTCAGTGGCCTGGCTGCACACCGTGGCCGTCCCGTCCTGTTGGGACTGTGCGTGCTTCACGTGCCCAAGAAGAGCTGAGGTAAGCTCCGAGGTGCGTTCACGGGCCACATCGCTCCATATCAGCACCCGGTAATCCTTCAGTTGCGCGAACTTCGCTGCTGGCAGGAGGTCTGCCATCGTTTGAGCCTGCCCCGGCTGAGGGCCCTGGTCGCCAAACACGGCGAGGAGCCGCGGGCCAAGGGATGCTACCGCTTGCGCTGGGAACGGCCCTGGCGTCACAACGGACATGGAAGCTATTCGATCCCGATGTTGAGAGGCGAGGCCCTGCCACTCAGGGTCGCTGCCAAAGGCGGCGAAGTGGGCGCGCTGGATGTTCAGGCGCTGCAGGACCTGGATGATGGCGTCTGCTGGGGAAGTATCTTGGGTTGTCATGCTGGTCTCCTTCTGAACGTGCTTTTGTTATGAGGGGCAAGCCTTGTGCTGGCCTTTGGGTTTACGTCGCGTACCGGAGCACCAGCTTCTCCAGCAGGTCCGCCACCAGGTCCGGGCGCGACAGGAAAGGCGAATGTCCGGTCGCTTCATGCCTTTCCAATTCAATTCTTGCTAACAGATGGTGTCAGAGTAACGTTGCCGCCGATCAACACCTCTTCAGGCGCACTGATGATCTCAAGGGTATTAGTGAGGCCGGATCGCTGAGCGAAAGTGTAGCCCGGCGCTACTAAGCCGTAGAATTCGTTGTAGCCTCCGCCCTGGTAGAAAGTTACCTGTCCGACACCCTCAGAAGTGCGAGACAGAACAAAGGTCATCACTCTTCCTGACACGCCGTTGACTCTCCCTGTAGGCAAGAAGCATTCGAGGATAGTGCCATTTGCTAACTTTTGGCTTGAAGCGTTGCCGCCCTCAAAGATGCCTACACAAGCTGGCGCGCTAACCTCCACAAAAGGAGGATACTGGACAGGGATTCGCACTTGGTTCACCTGTGCATAGAGGCTCTCTACTTGAACTGTAATGGTGACGGCATCTCCTATTGTCAGAAGAAACACTCTTGTTGGATAGAAGGTCGTGGACTTTGCTCCCGGCGCTTCCTGGAAAAATTGACTTGCTGTCCCTAATCCCCAGTTCTCAAACGCTGAGTCCTCTCGCCATTGCTGTTCTTCCCAACTATCAATGGCCTTGACAATCCCCGCTCCTAGGGCCGTCCAGAAGGCGACAAGAGCAAGAATTGCGGTCAACAAGGGAATTGCCGCATCCCTGATTGCCCTCCTCCCTAGGGTCTCAGGGGGCACCCTGAGCAGCCAGGCGTGGAGGGTTGCACCCAAAGTCACCATGCACGGAGCAGTCAGCCACACTGCTACTATCTGAGGGTTGCCAGGAGGGTTGTTGTCTACCTGCGCCAAGTACCAAAAGAGGGCGAAAGCAAAGCCCAGCACTCCCCCAACCACGACGCACATCAGGTTTGCTAAGAAGCACCTTAGCTCCCTTAGGTATAGATAGCCGAGTCCTAATGGGAGTACGTTCAGGAGAGATGCCAGCCAGGCTTCCTTCCACGCATTCCGTCGGCCTTCTTCAGTTGCCACGTTTTCAGCCTCCTTGACGACACTCCCAACTAGACTAACGGCGCAGAACCGCCCGTTGTTCTGCTACTCCGGCCACGCGATCTGCCCTCGCGCCTTCAACTCCTGGGGCAGCAGCGCCGCATAGATGAACTCGTTAACCGGCGTCGGCACGCCCGCCGCGCGGCCAAGGCGGACGAGTGCGCCGACGGTGGCGTCCAGTTCCGATGGACGCCCGTTGAGGATGTCCAGGGCGGCTGAGGTGGGCCGACCCGCCGGCGGCAATGTGTCTAACCGGCCATCCTGGAGCTTGACAGCGTCTCCCAGAACGATTCCTTGCGCCTGAGCCACATCAACAGCCTCCTGCATGGCACTGCACCAAAGTCCTCTGGTTTCCGGTACGCGTCGCCAGACCCCCACGGGAACCCTGCACAGCGCAGCCACGCCGGTGTGCGCTGTCCACCACGTGAATTTCGTCCATACAGCAATGGTGATGTCGTCCGGCACGGCAACGCGGAAATCCGACTCCTCGAGCACCGCCTGGACGCGGGCCACAGCTTCGGTACGCCCAGCCTTCTTGGGCGCCAGTTGTCCTATGGAACTGGTGCCTGAACCTGTGACGGTCGAATAAGGCGTTCTGATCACACCGGGGCCGATCATGTTTCCACCTCCGGCTATGATGCTCACAATGACCCGCTCCGCCGGCACTACCTCCGCCATCTGGTAGGGCGACTCTACGCCATTCTGGATAGTGAGCACGCGCGTCTCAGGGCCCACCATAGGCAAGATGGCTCGGGCCGCCTCAGGCACCTGCCAGGCCTTGACGCCCAGGATGACTAGGCCCACCTCGCCCACCTGTGCAGGGTCGTCGGTGACCATGTGAGGCCTGATGGTGTAGCTCCCGTCAGACCATTCAATGCGCAGCCCGTGCTCCTTGATGGCGCGCAGGTGGTCGCCGCGGGCAATGAGCGCTACCTCTTGACCGGCGCGGCAAAGCTGTGCCCCCATAGATCCCCCAATGCCGCCTGCGCCATAAACTGCGATACGCATGAGAGACCTCCTTGTGTGGTTGGGTTGTGTGTTTTCGGTTGGGTGCTTGGGTTGAGATGGACCTCTTGTGCCACTTCATGCGCTGGCGCTCAGACGACCGGGCTCGCTGATCTTCCGCACGACGCTGCGGAAGTGCAGTTCGTACACCGTCAGGACTAACGCCAGGGGCAGAAGCCGAGGACGGGTGAACAGGTTCCATGTCAAGAAGCGCAAAGTATGCCATCTCGCTCTATCTGCTACGCCTAGCACCCACACAAGCTTGAAGAACATCCGCACATACCTCCACGACAACTTGGGTGGTGGAGCCTTCCACTTTGGTTGGAATTCACGTAGAAGAGTCCCTACCCTCTGGTAGTAGGGCTTTGGAGCATACAGAGAGTTGAGGAGGGTCCTGTAGCCTTTTAGCAGAGCCTCGTTTCCCATCTTGGGGATGAAGTTGACGGAGGAGCTCACGACGTCTCCGGCAAAGTCACTCAGCAGCCGGTTTTCCGATTTGAGCCGGTGGTAGAGCCTAGTGTCGCGCGGCGCCTGGAGCATCCCTACCATCGCAATGGCGATGCCACTTTCTTGAATGAATCGCCTCTGTTCTTCGAAGATGGACTCGTTGTCGCTGTCGAACCCGACTATGAATCCTCCGAGCACGTGCAAGCCGTTGCTCTGAAGCTTTTTGACAGCAGCAACCAAGTCGCGATGCCTGTTCTGGTTCTTGTGTGCCTCCGCCAAACTCTCCTCGTTGATGGTTTCAATGCCCACGAACACGGACTCGAAACCTGCCTGCACCATCATGCGAATCAGGTCGTCGTCGTCAGCCATATTGATGGAGGCCTGGGTGAAGAAGTTGAACGGGTAGCTCCTCTCGGCCTGCCACTTGATGAGAGCCGGCAGCACGTCGCGTTTGAGCCTTCCCCTGTTGGCCACGAAGTTGTCGTCGACAATGAACACAAAGCCTCGCCAGCCTCTCTGATACAGGGCTTCAAACTCGTCAATGAACTGCTGAGTGGTCTTTGTCCGCACCTCGCGCCCAAACAACACGATGACATCGCAGAACTCGCAATCGAAGGGGCAGCCGCGAGAGTACTGTACCCCTACCTGGGCATAGTCCTGCAAGTCGATGAGCGACCACATGGGAATGGGTGTTTTCGTTATCTCGGGTCGCACAGAACTGGAGTAAACACGCTTAGCGCAGCCGCGTTCCAGGTCGGCAATGAACGAGGGAAGGGTGACCTCCGCCTCATTGAGCACAAGATGGTCAACCTGCTCGAACTCCTCTGACTCGGATGTGAACAGCGGGCCTCCAGCCACAATCTTCGCGTCAAGCGCCTTGCACCTGCGGATGACCTCCTTGGCCGAGTCACGCTGGACCACCACGGCGCTGACAAACACGTAGTCCGCCCACCGGATGTCCTCATCAGTCAGCGCCGTTACATTGGTATCTATCAGCTTCTTCTCCCAATCGGCGGGCAGCATCGCAGCGACCGTGAGCAGCCCGAGAGGTGGGAGCGTAGCTTTCTTGCCAAAGACCCGCAACGTGCCTTTGAGACTCCAGAAGGTGGCAGGATACTCTGGGTACACAAGCAGCACTTTCATGTCGGTTCTACCGCCTTTCTTGTACTGTAGCTGGCACGTATGGTCGATGCTCGCCGTGCGCTACTCCGGCCACGCAATCTGCCCGCGAGCCTTCAGCTCCTGGGGCAGCAGCGCCGCATAGATGAACTCGTAGACCGGCGTGGGCACGCCCGCTTCTTTGCCAAGGCGGACGACCCGTATCCTACGCAGCGCTACGGAAAGGTCAAAGTCGAATATTCGTCCAAACTGCCGTAAGCTTGGGTTTCTGGCAATGTCATGGTTTGTTCGGGCCTGCGCCAGGCGGGCAAAGAATAAGCTCACCATCACGGCCTGTGAACAACAGGTTACCCTGCGGGTCGAAGAATACCCAGATTATCCCCTCTCGACTCGCCCACCCGCTGTTGAACCACCCGGTATCGAACCAGAAGGGATAGGTCTTCATTTGTCCCGCGCTAACCGCGAATATCCCTGGTTTTGACGCAACCCATGTTCTCGTCCCTATCGTGTCCAGAGCATGAAGAGCATGAAAATCAATCCACTCCTTGCCAGGAGTGAGTCGTACCACATCAGCTTCCTCTTTGAATCTTCCCTCTGCGAACGCATATGTGTATATGTTGCTCCAGCCCGACCAAAACCAGAGGTCGCCATTGCCACTAGTGAGAAATGTAGTGTATGTCAACTCTTGGGGGCGGGAAGGTTCGATCCATTGGCCGGATTCCAGGTAGACCACCCTATACTCAACATCTGGGGACAAAGGGAATCCTATGCTGTATGACACCCAGAGCCTGCCGGTTGTGTCCATTGCCCACCCCACAAGCCCCCAAAGGGGTCGGTCGTGCGGCAGCCCTGGGGTTAGCTCCCACCTTTCGTTCGTGAGTACTATCCAGTTTGGTTCAGTGTCTTGGTAAGCGGTGAGGAGCACAGCAACCTGACCACGCCCGCTGGCGTGCACACCATAGACTTTCCCGAACGTCGACAATCTCTGGGAATCTGGAATCGGTACAGATTCAAAAGGCGACTTGTCTGACTGGATGGTCAAGCTCCCATTGGCCTCTACAAGCCAAATCCTCCCCAGACCATCTAGCGTCGCTACCCTCGCGTCGGGTCTCGGACTACGCAAGAACCTCCCCCTAATCGCCGGGGCCACCTCGAACAGGTCACTGCCGTCCCACAGGCTGATCGCCCCGGAGTCTGCGACCATCAACAGGCGTCTATCCGCATCGCTCGCTACGGGGATGCCATCCATGCCTTTGCACCCTTCCTGCTCCCATCCCGTTATCAGCGACTGATAGTAAGCCAAGTCCTGCTCCCACCTTTGGACCGCACGTGATTCCAACTGCCAATCTAGAACGCGGAAGTATGTCACAAATCCGGCGATAGTGGCAGCTACCGCAAGAAGAGGGCAGGCTCCTGCAACGATGGCGACCACTAGGCTGCGCCGAGGAAGCTCCGACTCCTTGCCATTCATTTGCCGAGCAACACGCCAGGCATCACTCCCCACCCACGCTGCAAGGAGCGCAGTGGGAGTAGCTGAAACAAGGATCAAGAAGTAGCTAAACTCGTCAGTGGGGCCGTACAACGGACTGAACAGATCACCCAAGAATCCCTCGTCCATGAGGATTCCCAGGTAAAGCAGGCTAACCAAGGTCACAGGGTAAGCTAGTGCTGCCGCCATCATTGCCAGGACGGTTCGCCCAGCTTTGGCAGAGTGCCCCAGGTATAAGTATCCGAATCCCAAGGGAATCGGAAAGACATTCAGAAACATTGCCAGCCATGCGCTCTTCATGATTCACTCCCGTTGGCGAGTCTGCTATGCAGGCTCTCGCATACTTTGGGTTCCAACCTTTGGCGGCCGTAGGCCGCCCGGTATTCCTTCAGTGGCAATGACCTCCACGACGAAAATCCAGCTCACTGGGACGGCCTGGTGCTCATCTCAAAGAGACGCCTTGGTCCCCACGGCGCAGTGGAAGGCGCGGACTAGCATGAAGGTGCCTTCGCTCCTGGCCTGTTGGGCAGCGATACGCCAGTGGCCCGCCTCTTCCGGAGTTAGGTTGCTGAGAATAGCGCGTTCCAGGAAGCTGCCCATAGAGCCGGCCATGCCGCCTGCGCCATGGACTGCGATACGCATGAGAAACCTCCTTTGGTGGCAAATAGGATGGATTCCGATGTCGTTGCTAGGTTTTCGTGGCCGCCTCAACCTCCACGAGACAGGTGCTGTAGGTCTGCGCGCCTGCCGGCGAGGGCCGGTCGTTGGTGAGCACGTTGGCGCTGCCTGCCACATCGTCGCCGGCTGTGTTGGGGGTGAACCAGGCGCCCGCCTTGATGGACACGCAGCCCCGGGCGATGCGGTCCGTGACCTTCGCGGGGAGCAGCGTGGCCCCGCGCTCGTTGAAAACGCGCACCATCTGGCCGTCGGCAATGCCTCGCACTTCCGCGTCCTCCGGGTGCAGCCAGACATCCTGCGGATCAATCTTGGCCAGCCGGGGCTGGTTGGCGTGAATGGAGTGGGTGCGCGCCCTGGACTGCGGCGAAATGAGCTGGAGCGGGAAGCGTGGGTCGGCCTGGTAGGGCGGGATGTACGTGGGGATCGCTGGTATGGCCCCCAGGCCGTAGAAGTCCGGCTTCTTGGCCAGGGTGGTGGAGTAGAGCTCAATCTTGCCGGACGGTGTGGCGAACCGGTGGTGGTCCGGGTCGCGGACCTCCTCGGCGAAGGCGACGGCATCGGCGGGCGCCGGCAGGCGGGCCAGGCCGTTCTCGCAGAAGGCGTCAAAGTCGTCAACCTCCGTGCCCTGGCAGAACTCGCGCAGCCACTCCAGGTCGGAGGCCTTGTCGTTGTACCCGGTGATGCCCAGGCGCTGCGCCAGGGCCGTGCAGATGTCCAGGTCGTTGCGGCACTCGTACATCGGCTCAATGGCCTTCTTCATAAAGACAACGTGGGAGCCAAACCCATGTCCGGCTGCCCGGATGTCATTGCGCTCCCAGGAGGTGGTGGCTGGAAGGAGGATGTCGGCGAAGCGGGCCGTCGGCGTCATGAAGTTCTCGTGGACGACGACGAACTCTATCTCTTTGCCCTTGAGGGCCGCAGCGGTCTTGCTGGAGTTGGGGGCCTGATTGAGCAGGTCGCCAAAGGCCGAGTAGACCATCTTGACGTCCACCGGATAGCCCCCTGCCTGCCCACGCGCCAGCAGGTCCCCAAGGTACGCGACATGGACGCGTGAGCCCGTGGGGTTGGTCCCTACGACGAATCGCCCCCTGTTCAAACCGGCCCTCCTGACTCCTTCGCTGGCGCCGGTGTTGCCGCCTGCGACTCCAACGTTCCCCGTCATGATGGCTAGGGCATAGGCGGCGCGATGGAACTGCTCCCCAAAGGCAGTGCGGCCAGGCGCATAGCCGCAGTGCATCGCTGCAGGACGGTTGGTGGCAAACTCCCGGGCAAGGCGGGCAATTGTTTCTGCCGGCACGCCCGTGACCCCCTCGGCCCACCCTGGGGTCTTGGGCACGCCGTCGGAGTGGCCCAGCACGTAGGACCGGTAGGAGGAGCCAGCAGGGGCGTCTGGGGGGAGATGCTCCTCATCAAAGCCCAGGACGTAGCGGTCCAGAAAGCCCTGGTCCTGGAGCTCCTCAGTGATGATGACGTAGGCCATGGCGATGAGCATGGCGGCGTCGGTGGAGGGCCTGATGAAGATGTGCTCATCTGCCAGGGTGGCGCTGGTATGGGTGACGCGGGGGTCAACGCAGACCATCCGGACCCCACGCCCCTTGGCCCATTTCAAGTACTCCAGAGTCCCAGTGCCGAACGTGGCATCCCCGGGAGTCCAGCCCCAGAGGATGGTCAGTCTGGAGTTCACGTAGTCGATCGGTTCACGCCCCGCGTATTCAGCGCCCTTGTACTGCCCGTAGGTATGCCGGAAGGCGAAGAGCTCGGCCTCGGCCGACATGTTGCCCCACAGCTCGGTGTGGCCGCCGAACATGTTTAGCAAACGCCGGATGATGTTTCGCGTATGGAGAACAGTCTGGCCGCCGGAGCGCGAGCAATCGAGGATGGAGGCGGGACCATACGTGTCGCGGATGCGCAGCATCTGTCTGGCCACTTCGTTCAGCGCTTCGTCCCAGGAGATGCGCTGGAACTCTCCCGACCCCCGCTCGCCGGTGCGCCGCATGGGGTACTTGAGCCGGTCGGGGTGGTTGACGTGGTCCGCCGCCGCAAACCCCCGCACGCAGGCGTACAGCGGCGGAAGCTCGGTGTCCCACTTGCCCGGCTGGGTGCTAATCTTGACGATGCGTCCATCGCGCACGTGTGCGTTGACGACGCAGTGCCCGCCGCAGTTGTGGGCACAGGTGCTGGTCACAATGCGCTCCCCCGGCGCTTCCGGGCCTCGGGGCTTCTGATAGATGGTCCTGGACCTGTTCTGTTCAGACATGTCATCCTCCTTGTTGGCGAGTTTCAGTGCGGCGTTGTTTCTTGCAGTGGCTGTGTAGGGGCGCAAGGCTTGCGCCGCCTACGAATGCAGGGGACAACTACACCTCCTGCTGCACCAGGAGGCTCTCCCTGGTCACGTCCAGGTGAGCATGGGCGTCTTCGGAGGAGGTGGGCGCGCCGGCGCTGGGCCGGCCGACAAGGCTCTCCCACTTGCCGCATTTGGTGCCCATGGCCGCCACGATGCTGCCCTTCCTGTGGATAAGGGACACCTCGCACTCGTTGGCGCAGTCCTTGCACGAGAGGGCGCTGGTGGCCATGTCCATGTCCGCCAGGTTCAGCCCGGTGCCTCCCCTTGCGCGCCGGGCCATAGCCACCAGGGCCGCGCCAATAGCCCCTGACACCTTGGCGTGGGGATGGACGACCACCTGGCTCTTGACGATCTCGGAGAAGGCATCGGCGACGCCGCCGTTGAGGGCGACGCCCCCGGTGAAGAGCACCGGCGATTGCGGCTCCCGCGCCCGGCAGACGTTGTTGATGTAGTTCTGCGCCAGGGCGCGGCACATCCCTTTGATAATGGCGTCCACCGGGTAGCCAAGCTGCTGCTTGGAGACGATGTCCGACTCGGCGAAGACGCCGCACCGTCCGGTGATGGTGACGTGGCCCGAGCAGGAGCGGCATCGGCTGCCAAACTCCTCTACGGGAATCTTGAACTCCCGGGCTGCCGAGGAGAGGAAGGCCCCGGTACCGGCGGAGCAGATGGAGTTCATGTTGAACCAGGTGGGGATGCCCGACTCGTCCAGGCTGATGAACTTGCTGTCCTGCCCGCCGATCTCGATGATGGCCCGCGCGCCGGAGCCGACCTTCAGGGCGGCGACGGTCTGGCAGGTGATCTCGTCCACCGCCAGCGGCGAGCTGAGCAACGCCTGGGCCAGGCGGCGGCCCGACCCCGTCGTGGCCATGCCCTCGATCTTCACGTCCGGGTGGCGGGCGCGCAGCACCGTCATCACGCGCTTCAGCGCCTCCATTGGCGCGCGAGCGGTGAACTGGTACTCGCTGTCAATGACCTCCAGTGTCTCGCCGTCCAGCAGGGCCGCCTTGGTGGAGGTGCTGCCCACGTCCACGCCCAGCCAGACGCCGGGCTGGCGCGCGTCGAGCACGGAGCCTGTCCCCTCCTTCCGGAAGCGGAGCATGTTCACCATGGCCTCCGCGCGGGTGATCAGGTTCTGCTCGCCGAACTGCTGGTCGAACACCAGGTGGTTGACAGGGATGCCGTAGTCGCGCGACACGTCATCCATCAGCGCCGACACGGTGGCCTCCGGCATACAGGGAAAGGGCAAGATGTGGATGACGCCGTCGAAGCCGGCAAGAGCGTAGTAGATGGCCCAGGTGATGCTCTCCCTGCCGTGGCCGCCGACGGTGTAGCCCGGCAGGTACTTGTCCGTCGCCTCCTCCGCCTGCTTCCACAGCGTGTAGTCCACGTCGGGCCGCTTCAGGCCCTTGATGGCCCAGTCCCAGACCTCCGGCCACATGCCCAGGTATGTCAGAATGGAGATCCACTCCTTACGCTTCTCGCCGTTCAGGAGAAACTTGAACACGAACTGTGACAGGGGCAACGCGTTGTGCACGTACGCCCCCTGCTCCTCCAGGCGCTTGAACAAGTCAAGGTTAGCCGCCGGCTCCAGGACGGTGTAAATCTCCCCGCAGATGCCCACTTTCGGCGCGCCTGGCTTCGGCTTGGCCTGGCGCATCATCTGGCGGTGGTCGAACTCCCACAGCTTCCGTAGCGTGCCGCGCACCACGGCCTTGACCTTTTTCTTGTCCAGGCCCAGGTCAACCAGTCCTTCCCTGAGGCTATCGGCGCGCAGGGGGATGATCTTGGTCTTCAGCCCCATGCGTTCCATGACACGCTTGTGGAGGATGTGGTAGGTCTTCAGACGGCAATCTCCGCAGGAGTCCCACTCCAGGACGGCGTCTACGCCGCTGTCGGCCAGCTCCAGGATGTTGCCCAGGGTGATCTTGGCGGGCAGGCACATGTTCTCATCCATGAGCTGCCAGCCTCGCAAAACTGTTTTCTTTGTGGTGAGCGGCGCAGGTTCAATAGAGATGTGCCCGCTGCCGACCTCCTCCAGCAAGCCGCCCACAATCTTCCGGGCGAGGTAGGAATACGGCCCCATGTGGGGCACGCCGATGCGGGCCGGTGTCTTTGCTGGTGCCTGTGCCATTGATGGTCCTCCTTGCAATTCCTGGTGCCGTGGCGAGTAGATTGGCCGCGCCTCATGCAGTCGCCACGTTGTTTGGTGCTCTCTCCTTATCCACATCCACTAGCGTCGTAGTGTAATGGAACACGAGGCTCAGGCCAAGGTACATTTGCACCAATCCACGTAGTACATCTTCGCTCCACCTGGTACGACCCCTACCCTGACACAACGTACATCATGCTCGTTAATCGTCGGCACATTTGGGTTACCAAAACAGTTACCATTGTTGCTCTACGGTTACTTCGGTAGAAAAACAGTCATTTTTCAGGGTTGAGGCGTGCCTTCCGCCAATCCTAGACTGATAAGTAGAGCCACTTTTCCCATTGTCCCCTGGCCAGATTTCCTAGCGGAGTCTGGTTCCAGGGGTTCATTTTGGATAGGAGTGCCGAGCCCTAGGAGAGGAGGTGGCGGATGGTTGAAGAAGACTGAACACCTGCCAGTCCCCACAGGATCTCTGCTCAATACGATTCGAAGGAGCCTACGTTTTATGCTAAGTCAATCCAAAAAGCCCAGATTCGGCTCCATCATAAAGATGGTGGCGCTGGGTCTGGCCTCACTCACAGGGCTCGCCGTAGCAGCGGCGCTGGCGAGCTCTCTCACTCTCTCCAATACGGTCCAAGTAGGACCGATGCACCTGGAAAACTTCCCGATCCTTGTGGCCCAAGAGGACAGCTTGCCTTCCTCAATCAGGCCGGGCAAGGAGGAGGAAATAGATTTCGAGATCAGCAACTACGGCCCTGCTCTCAGCGGCCTCACCTTGAAGATGTCGCTCAGCGCGTCCGGCGTCGCTTTGTCGGACCCATCCATCGTACACGTCGAGTACGAGGGTGAGGACGATTCGCAAAGCTCAGTTGCCCTCGCCGCATCGGGCGGCAAGCTCGTGGGCGACCTGCTTACGGGCTGGAGCCTCGACGAAGGGTACGACGGCGACTTCGAGCTGGAGATAACCTTCACAGGCAGCGCCCCGGCGGCGGCGTACTGGCTGGACGTGTGGGTGGAGGCGGACGCTTCCGTTCCAGCGCCTAAGCCGACGCCCACGCCTGCTCCAGCGCCTGAGCCGACGCCCACGCCCGCTCCAGCGCCTGAGCCGACGCCTACGC
>JACQUH010000089.1 GCA_016210375.1 Chloroflexota bacterium | reverse complement strand
TGATTGGTAGGGAAATCCGTGGCACGGCTTTGCCGTGCCACGGATTTCCCTACTTTTTTTCTCCCCTTTCCCTATCAGGGAAGGGGGAACGAGGGGGTTAGGTTGAATTGTTAACGAACTCCTGGTCAGGGCGACAAACCATTTTGAGATAGTTACTAAGGGGGTCAGGTCGGACCTAACCCTTGCCCTCTTTCACTGGGCGAGGAAGCAACCTGCTGTAACCCTAAACTACCCAAGAGCCAGATAGCTGATGGCTGTCTAGCTGGCCCACGGCTCCAGCCACAGGAAGAACTCCCTGTTCCCAGCATCGCCCAAGAGGGGCGAGGGTGTGACCCATCGCAGCCGGAAGCCGTGGCTCACGGCCCACGCGATGGTCTTGGCCAATGCCGCCGCATGCACCTGTGGGTCTTTAATGACGCCGCCCTTGCCCACCTGTTTGCGCGCCGCCTCAAACTGCGGCTTGACAAGGGCCACGATGCTGCCCCCGGGCTTCACGTGCTCTGCCACCGGGGGCAGCACCAGGGTCAGAGAGATGAAGGCGACGTCCACCGTGGCCACGTCCACCGGCTCCGAAAGCTGGAAGGGGTAGCGAGCGTTGACCCGCTCCATAACAACCACCCGGGGGTCGCTGCGCAGGCGCTGGTCTAGCTGGCCATACCCCACGTCCAGGGCATACACGCGGGATGCGCCGCGTTGCAGGAGGCAGTCAGTGAAGCCGCCGGTGGAAGCGCCTGCGTCCAGGCATACGCTGCCCTTCACCGAGAGGCCAAACTCCTCCAGGGCGTGGGCCAGCTTGAGGCCGCCGCGTCCCACATAGGGTTGGGGTTCCGCTATCCGCACCTCGGCATCGGCAGGCACCAGAGCGCCGGGTTTGGTGACAGGCGCACCGTCCACAGTAACCACTCCAGCCATGAGGAGGGCCTGGGCCTTCTCCTGGCTGGTCGCCAGCCCCTGCTCCACAAGCAACAGGTCAATGCGGCGTTTCCTGGACGGCCTCATTGGCGTTTCTTCACTGCCGGGCCTTGCTCCAAGGGTCCTCTTACCTCACCCCTGTATCCCCCTCTCCGGCACGGAGGAGGGGGATTTGAGTCTGGGGGGCGGCCCCAGACCCCGGCAGGGGACTACGTTCCCTGCACTCCCATCACTTCGGGTGCAAGGCCGCGCCACAAGGGGGAAACTGAGTCTGGGGGAAGCCCCCAGACCCCCGGCAGGGGACTACGTTCCCTGCACCCCCTCCCAACGTCTGGTGCAAAGCTCCTTGTCACGGACAGGGGACGTACTTGCAGTGAGCATCCGGGACACGGCCATTCCGTGCCCCAGGTACTCACTCTCTTACCCTCTCCCTCGCTGAAGGGAAGAGGTCCCGAGGGGGGTTGGTCAACCTACCCCACCACCGCCAGCTCCAGGGCTTGCTCTACGTTGGGCAGCTCCGCCTCTATCTCTACTGGCGTCGTCGTGGCGTACCTGGAGGCCAGTTCCGGCTCTTTGAGGCCGGTCCCGGTGATGACGCACACGACCCGCTGGCCCCTCAGGTCCAGGCCGCCACGGGTGCTCCTGATAAGGCCAGCCACGGAAGCGGCGGAGGCCGGCTCGCAGAAGACGCCTTCTTTGCTGGCCAGGAGCTTGTAGGCGTCCAGGATTTCGTCGTCGCTCACAGCGTCTATCCGGCCGCCGGACTGGTCCCGGGCGGCCACCGCGCTCTGCCAGCTAGCCGGGTTGCCAATACGGATGGCGGAGGCGATGGTGGCAGGGTTCGCCACAGGCGCCCCCCGAACGATGGGCGCAGCGCCCTCTGCCTGGAAGCCCATCATTCTGGGGCGCTGGCTCGCCTTGCCCAGGGCGTGGTACTGGCAGAACCCCATCCAGTAGGCGGTGATGTTCCCCGCGTTGCCCACCGGGATGAACAGGTAGTCCGGGGCGTTCCCCAGGGCATCCACCACCTCAAAGGCGGCGGTCTTTTGCCCTTGAAGCCGGTGAGGGTTGACGGAGTTTACCAGGGTTATTGGGTGCGACCGGCAGACAGCTTGCACCAACGCCAGCGCCCGATCAAAGTTGCCGTTGACCACCAGGATCTGGGCTCCGTGGGCGATGGCCTGGGCGAGCTTGCCGGAGGCGACGCTGCCTTTGGGCACCAGCACCACTGTCCTGAGGCCGCAATAAGCGCCGTAGGCGGCGGCGGAAGCGCTGGTGTTGCCCGTGGAGGCGCATATGATGGTGGCGCTTCTTGCCTCCAAAGCCTTGGCTACGGCCACCACCATACCCCGGTCCTTGAAGGAGCCTGTGGGGTTGCATCCCTCTAGCTTGAAGTACAGCTCCTCGCATCCCAGGCTCTTGCCAACGTGCCGGGAGCGCACCAGGGGCGTGCTGCCCTCCCCCAGGCTGATCATCGGGGTGGCGCTGGTAACGGGAAGGAGATCCCGGTAGCGCCGCAGCACCCCAGCGTTGGTCCCCATGTGCTCCTCGGTCTTGTTCACAGGCCTATCTTTCTTTGAAGGACAGGTTGGGCCGAAGGGCCCCGCCGTTAGAACTCTACATCCCTCTGGGCCGGGGGGCAAGGGGAACGGGCCTGGTGGTCCCGTTGGATCGGGCGCGGCGACCAACACGACCTGGCACTGAAGTGCCGGGTTTGGGGTTGTCCTGAACCCCTCTTGCTCCTCCTTCCCCTGGGGGTAGGGGGAGACGACAGGCTTGAAACGTTATGATGCGGCCTCACCGCATCATAACGTTTTTTCAGAATATCGTCCCCCTCTAACCGGGTGCGGAAAAAGGGGAGTGCAGAGGGGCAAAGCCCCTCTGCCGGGAGTCTGAGGGTGTCCCTCAGA
>JACQUH010000088.1 GCA_016210375.1 Chloroflexota bacterium | reverse complement strand
TCTGAGGGACACCCTCAGACTCCCGGCAGAGGGGCTTTTCCCCACAGCACTCCCCATTTTACCCAGCCAGCTAAGGGGGGGGGGAGAGTCAGGCCGGGTGGTTCAACCCCCGTGGCACTTCTTGAACTTCTTCCCGCTGCCGCACGGGCAGGGATCGTTGCGGCCGATCTTGCCCAGGGAGGCGTGGGCTTCGCTGAACTGGCGCTGGTCGGCGGCGCGGGCCGTGCAATCGGCGCAGGTGCAGGCGGCGGGATGGTCCGAGTACCAGTTGGTGCGCTTCATGGGTTGGCGGGTTGCTCACTCTTCTTCCCTTTGGGGGAAGGCGACGTTGGTGTGGGCTGGAGCCATCGCTCGGATTCGAACCGAGGACCTGCTGTTTACGAAGTTTCCCCAGGTAGTTTATCAGAGTCCCTCAAAGTCCGCTGCGTATCCAAAAACGGTATCCACCGTCCTTTTGTGGTCGCCGAAGTCCCCCGTTGTCCGCCCCCGTTGGTGTCAAAACTGGTGTCAATGTTGAGCATTGCGCCAGATAGGGGAAGCTGGCGAAGCCTTGGCCCATACCGCTCCTCTTGCCATCGCCTGAAAGCGTCCGAGCCGTAGGTCGCTCCGGACGGCTCGCCGGTTGGCCGTGTGGGGCCGCACAGAGCATCCTGACCGTCACCCAGGTCACTCTTCAACGCCGTAGGAGAGCCGCCCCTGTCCACGGCGACGCGTACCGGCAACTATTTGCGGATAATCCGCAAGCTCTCGCTATCAACGATGTCCATCTTATCAGGGTCGCAGAGTATCCTGTCCAAGTCCCCCGTCAGGGCGCGCAAGAAAACAGGGTCCAGATGCCCTTGATCGCCCTGGACAAGAGCATTGGACACCGGACGTTCACGGTCGTCAAACACGCGCAGGGTTGGCTCATCGGGCTTAGGGGGTTGTCATGTAATAAGTGGCCTATGTATGCTATCCTGAGGGGGTGATAGACGAACTCGACACACTCTATCTGCGGAGGGACCCGTTCCACGGCGAGTGGGACTATTCCCTTCTGCCCCGTCATAGGCTCAGCGAAACCAGGCCTGTTCTTACGTGACAATCCTTAAGCTATTAGGTTGGAGACCATCAGGGTACTGCGCCGAGGAGCATCTTGAGATAGTTACTGAGGGTCATGGTATGGGGGTGGTGAAGGTGAGACCAGGGGGAAAGGGGCTGGAAGCCCTGCCCTCGTCGTTGGCTGGTGGGCCAGGAGGCTCCGGGGGAACCTGGGACAGGCTCCGTGTCAGTTCCTGGTGGCGATGGAGAGGTCCATCTCCCCGCCATCGGCAGGGGCATCCTCCAGGGCAATCCAGCCGTAGCGAAGCCCGGCCAGCACCGCCTGGGTGCGGTCGTTGACGTCCAGCTTTCGGAGGATGGAGGTCATGTGGTTCTTGACCGTCTGGGGGGTGATGCTGAGGGTGTGTGCGATCTCCTTGTTGCTCCTGCCCTGGCCCAAGAGCCGGAGAAGCTCCATCTCCCGCTGAGAGAGAGGGGCAGTGACCTCGCGCAGCCGGGGGTCCCGGCTCATGGTCTGAAACTCTTCCAGGAGCCTGCGTCCCACCTCAGGGTGGGCGGTGATCGTCTCCTGCAACGGCATTTCCCCCTCAACCACCTTGCGGATGGCCTGCAGGACAGTCTCCACGGTGGCCTGCTTGCTCAGGTAGCCCCACGCCCCGCTGCGGATGGCCTCAAACAGCTCCCCGCTCTCTTCCGCTGTCGTCATGCAGATAACCGGCATGCCCGGGCACCGCTGGGTAACGTGACGGCAGAAGTCAAGGAACCGGTGGCGGGTAGGCGCCGTTCCCAGGATGACCACCCTTGGCTGGAAGCTGGATACCAGGTCCACGGCTTCCTGGGACAGCGTGGACTCGCCCACCACAAGCATCCCCTCTGCCTGTCCCAGGGCTGCCTTGAGTCCCAGGCGAAATAGTGGCTGCTCGTCCACTATGAAGAGCGTAATCTCTCTCGTAGCCATGGCAGCACCTTACTATACACATGTTTGTTAACTTGTCAAGTTCCGGGCCCTGGCGGACGACTGTTGACGTATTCCGTACCGTGGCTGTCATGCAGGAGTGCCGAAGCCTCTTGCCAGCCGTCGCAGCGGAGCGCCTGGCCCAAGAGCACTGCCTCCTTGAGCCGCCAGAGTTCTTCATCGCTCCACCCGCTGCATGATCGGGAGGGAAGAGGCTACCGACTGCCTCTGCTAACCAGGGCCAGGTCTCATGCGCAATTGAGGGCCCGGCAGAGCCGGGGGAACCGGTTCGCTCTGCCGGGCCAAGGTGCCTGAGCCACGCCGCCCCGGAGAAAGGCGGCTAGGCCAGAGACTCAAGCAAGGGAAAGAATGGCGCGCTCAGGACCACCCAGGCTATGCTGGACATGTCGCGGCGGCCGTGTCCTGCCGAGTGACCAGCCCGTTGGCATCCCAGCAGTAGAAGTACGTCGTGGTGTCCTCACGCAGGTAGGTGCTCAGGTACGCCGTGCCAGCCGTGGGATCCATGTCAATCGCAGAGAAGTCGTTGGCTGAGAGGGCCGGGTCTATGCGGCTGGAGGTGCCCGTCAGGCCCACGTCGGCCATGAGGGTGTCAATGGCCGTCTGCACGCTGTCCGACTCCGCTGCCTGGGCGCCCTCGCTCCCCTTGCCAGCGAACTGCACCACGCTGGGGATGATGACCGCTGCCAGGGCCACGATGATGCCCACCACGACCAGCAGCTCTACCAGGGTGAATCCTTCCTTACCGTTCCTGATGTGGGTGACTAGCCCTTTGGGGTGACTGTTCATTGGTTGATACCTCCTTGTATTGTGTTGTTGAGTCCCCCGTTCTGAGTCGCCGCTGGGCTTCTCCGCAAGCCAGTTCGGTTCTCAGTTATGGGCAGTGTAACGAGCATGAACAAGATGCACATCGTGCTAAGGTCACAGAGGCTCTAGGACTTTAGGGCGGGTGGCCTTCCACGGCGAGGGCACGGGCAAGCGTGTTCCCTGGCCAGGCGGGACTCCTCTCTGGGGCGAACGAGCAGCCAGCTCAAGGCGTCCTCGCCGACACAATTGGGTTCCGACCTAACCCCCTCTGGCTCCCCCTTCCTGCGCGGGAAGGGGGAGAAGATTGTTTTGAAACTGTCAGATGCGGCAAAGCCGCATCTGACAGTTTCCTACAATAGTGGTCCCCCTCTCCGTTGCGGAGAGGGGGACCACAGGGGGAGAGGTCGGGTCTCATTGGCGTCATAATTGTTCAACGACCTTAAGGCGGGGGCTTGAAGCCGCACTCTTCAGGGTGCGGTACACGAAGCCCCATTTTCGTAGGAATGACACGGCTGAGGATAAGGATGGGACGCGGCTTCGCCGCATCCCATCCTTTCCATTGCTTCTTCTCCCCCTTCCCCTGGGGGAAGGGGGAGTCAGAGGGGGTTAGGTCCGCCGCCCTGCCATGCTGAGTCCCAACACATCAGGCCAAAGTATCCAGGGCGCGTGCCGAGGAACCGCTCCCGCTGTCGCTCTGGTGATTGCGCACCCCAAAGGTACGCTTTAGATTCTTCGCCGCGCTCCGTCCCGATTCTATTGGGACTGCGCTTGCTCAGAATGACATGGCTGAGGAAAGGATGGGATGCGGCTTTGCCGCATCCCATCCTTTCCATTGCTTCTTCTCCCCCTTCCCGCGCCGGGAAGGGGGACCAAGGGGGTTAGGTTATTCCGCAGGTGGCCATAAGGAAGGGCGGTGGCGTGACGCTTGCTGGGATCGCTTAAATTCTGACCAACCACAAAGGCAAGGGTCAACGTGTACGGGCCAGCAGTACCAATGGCCCATGCCCTCTAGTACCTCCGCAGATTGTGGGGAATAGGTACTTGAACCTATAGTTCAAAGTACTACCGCTAAATTCGGCGGTCCAGGCTCAAGATGCCGAGTTCTTTGATGCTCCTTTACGGATTGTTTATGCATCTTGACTCTGGTCTTTAAAGGCAAGCAGTAAAGTGAACTCAAAGTCAATTCAGGACCTTCCAGTCCGCAACAAAACAAGGAGGAACCACAATGAACGGTCTAACCACTCGGTTCGGTGCAGCAGCCCTCAAGCGGGCCCTGTTCTTTGGTCTCATCGGGGCGTTCCTGATGAGCTTCATGGCAGTGAACACCCTGTCGTCCACCAGCAGCAGCGCCACCGTGACGCTGGCCAACGAAAGCTTCACGTCTGACCTGGACACCGCCATCACCTGGAGTGGCCTTTCCAAGCAGAACAGCAACGCGGCCGCTTCCGGCGACTCTGCCCCAGGGATTGAGGCCACCAGCTCGCTGCCAGCGATCCAGACCGCCCTGACGAAGAACGACTACGTCTACTCCTTTGAGTTCAAGGAGGCGGCAGTGGCCAGTTGGGGCGCTGGCAGGCAGTACAAGGTAGAGGTGTACGGCGACGACGGGTCCACCGTGACCTTGCTGGCGACCCTCTACACCCAGCAGGCTGTGGCCAGCGACGCCGCCATTGACGGTGTGACGGTGAAGGTGGACACCGGCTCTTCCAGCACGGCCTACGACGGCTACTCCATCGTCATAACCAAGGTTGCATAACCCTTCTTCCCAGCTTTCCCGGCGGGGCTGCCGGGGCCCCTCCCTCGGCAGCCCCGCTCTCTAGCGAGCAAGGCCATGAAGACGGGACATCGCTCAAAGAAGCTTGACTGGGCCCTGGTAGCCCTTCTCCTGATGGGAGTGAGCTACCTGGGCCTGGTCCTGTTGATGGGCACCCCATCCCCCTTCTTGCTGGTGCGTGGCGCCAGTATGCAGCCGACCTACCACGCTGGAGACCTGCTGCTGAGCCGCAATGTACCGATATCGGAGGTCAAGCCTGGCGATGTTATCGCCTTCAGCGTGCCCAAGGAGGCGAGCAAGGGACTGAAGCTGCCACCGGCCATCGCGCACCGGGTGGTTGCCATTGAAGGGGACAAAGGGCAGCTCAGCTTTGCAACGAAAGGGGACAACTCCGATGCGGACCCCTTCAGAGTGCCAGCCAGCTCGGTGCACGGGGTAGTGGTGAAGAACCTGGGCGGCGTGGGACGGATCATCCTTCTCCTGACCAGCCGGACGGTCCTGGTCTTCCTGGTGCTACCAGGGGTTGCGTTTGTTTCCATCGTGGGGGCCAGCCTCTGGCTTAGCCCCGGCTCCAAGGGGGAGAAGGCCCCCACGGTGGCGGCAGGAGCGGCTTTGCAGCCCGTGCCCATGGAGCAGGCGATAGGCACGCTGGCAGCCGCCGTGGCCGAGTACGGGATGCACCTCCAGTCCCATACGGCGATCATCAAGCACATGGCGGGCACGTCCGAGGGCCTGGAGCAGGCCGTCTACAAGCAGGCCGACTCCACCGGCGAGTTGAGGCAGGCGATGCAGCAGCAGAACCAGGTACTGGCTGACCTGACGGTTGTTGTGGAGCGGCTAAAGGAGCTGGCGACAGGCCCTGCCGGCCACCAGAACTGGGCGTCCCTTGCGGACATGGCGGCGGAAGGCGGGAATGGCCGGCACACGAACGGGCAGCACATCAAAGGTCAACACACCAAAGGTCAGCGCACCAATGGCCAGCACACCAATGGCCAGCACACCAATGGCCAGCACACCAATGGGCATGAGGAACCTGAAGGGGGCCTCTCGTAGGAGCGGCCTCAAGACGGGTTCTTCACCCTAGCCTGATGGTCATGGAC
>JACQUH010000087.1 GCA_016210375.1 Chloroflexota bacterium | reverse complement strand
TTGTGTGTTGTTGGGGGGGCCCCGGTTGGGGGGGCCGCCAACTCTCACTTTTTACTCTTGCGGTGGGGCAGACGGATGCCTGGACAGGCCTGTAGGGGCGCAGCACACTGCCCTCCTACTATCTCAAGACTTGCCTTGGCACCGCCCCCTAAAGGTCATTGACAAAACAACCTGCCGTTTGGGTTCCGACCTAACCCCCTCTGACTCTCCCTTCCCGCACGGGAAGGGGGAGAAGCTAAGTTTGAATTGGTGTGATGCGGCTTTGCCGCATCACACCAATTCTTCACAATATCGTCCCCCTCTCCTCCGAGGAGAAGGGGACCACAGGGGGAGAGGTCAGGACCACAATGCAAAAGTATTTGTTCAATGGCCATAAGGGGGCGGCATCATGCTCCAGCCTTCAGGCTGGGGTGGAGAAAGCCATTTTGGGAGAGTCACTTACGCGGTGCATCATGTCCCCGGTACCTGCGCTGCGAAGAGCATGTGCTTGCGGGTGTGCAGGTAGTGGGCGGCGATGAAGGTCAGGGGCTTGCGGGCGGAATTGAAATGCTCCTTCAGCAGGCCAAAGACGGGAGCGAGGTCCAGGAGCTGGGCCGTGGGATGCTGCTGGGCCAGGCTGTAGAAGCGCCGGCCCTCGCTCTCGTACTCCTCCAGGCTGCGGCGCAGGCGGCCCGTGGTCAGTGGGCGGCGCTGCCCGGACATTGGGTAGCGGTAGTCAAAGAAGGTGTAGTCCGGGAAGACGCCGCTGATGAAGAGGCACACGTCGGCGATACGCTTGTAGAGAGCGAAGCGTTGCTCCTCGTCCACCGTGGCGCTCATGCGCACCAGGCTGTCCACGTCCATGTCGTTGAAGCGGACGCGGTGGCGGATGCCCCGGCGCACGCGGACGGTGGTGGTATAGCTGTGGATGCGGGTGAAGGAGGCCAGCAGATGGGCCAGGTACAGCAGCACCTCCGGCTGGGTGAGGAGGTCCACCACCTCTCGCGTGTCAAAGACAGGGATATTCTGCCGTCCGGCGCGCTCCACGGTGTGGGTGGCCGTCTCCAGCTCCTTCAGGGACCTGCGCAGCAAGACCTCAAAGTAGAGCGTCGGCGAGACCTTGACGAAGACCTCTTCGTCGTTCATCACCTGCTGGAAGACCCTATCGTTCCCCACCAGGGCCTTGCGGAAGCTCTCCTCTTGGCGGACAAGGAGTTTCAGGCGATCGGGGTCCTTGGCGCTGGGCGCGGCCTGGCTCACCAGGAAGTCCAAGTCGGCGTCAGTAAGACTGAGCTCTCGGAGAGTGGGTCTTGCCATAGCGTCATAGCCTCGGGCAACACCGAATTCAGGGGTAAAGCTTCGGCCCGCACAAACCGTTTGGGGAGGATAAACGAAGCAAGCACTATTTACAGAACAAGGCGCTAGATCACGCCACCGCCTCGCAGGTCACGAACTTCCTCTAGCGACCGCCCCAAGATCTGGGTGAGGACCTCTTCCGTGTGCTCGCCCAGGTGCGGGCCGCGCCGGTGCGTACGTGGAGGGGAGCCTGAGAGGCGGACCGGAGAGCGCGGTCCACGGACTTGCCGACCGCCGAGCTCAATCTCGTAGTGGGCCTGCCGGGCCTGAAGCTGGAGACAGTCATGGATCTCACGGGCCCCTTGAACCGGGCCAGCGGAGAACCCGGCGTCCAGCAACATGCGGACCCCCTCCCAGCGATCGCGCGTGCTGAGCCACTCCTCCAAGGTCGCTTTAATGAATGCAGCGACCTTCGTGTTCCCCGGCTGCCGCTGGTCAATCCGGGGGTCCTCCCACGCCTCCGACCGGCCGATGCGCTCCCACAGGGCGCGCCACTTCTCCGGTTGGTCGCCCCACATGGAGACCGCGATGTACCCGTCCTGGCACCGGAGGATACCCGTAAAGGTACCACCCCAGCCCTCACTGCCGCGGGTGGGCACTACGCCGGAGACGGTGGAGTGGTCCAAGACAGCCTTAAAGCACATGGCAACGATAGAGTCGTACATGGGAACGTCCACGTACTGGCCCTCACCGGTAAGGGTGCGCTGGTAGAGGGCCAGCACGGCGCCGAAGGCGGCCCAAAGGCCGGGGATAGTGTCCCCGATGGTAGCGCCGACGAACGTGGGTGGACCGTCCCGTTCACCGGTAAGATCCATCAGGCCGCCCATGCCCTGGGCGATGGCGTTGTTCGCCGGCCACTGCGAGTACGGGCCAATGTACGGTTCAAGCTGGCCGAAACCGGAGATGGCGACATAGATGAGGCGTGGGTTCACTTCCCGCAGCGTCTCGTACCCGAGGCCGAGCCGCTCCATAACGCCCGGCGCAAAGTTCTCAAGGAGGATGTCGGCCCATCCGACAAGGTCCCGGAACACCGCCCGGCCTTCCGGGGTCTTGAGGTTGAGCGTGACGCCGCAGCGCGAACGGTTGAGGCCGTAGAAATGGCCATTCAGCGGCGGGTCTGACCCCGGGACGAAGGGCGTGTTGCGGCGGGTGCGGTCGCCGACGCCTGGGGCTTCCACCTTGACAATGTCGGCGCCATAGTCAGCAAGCACTGCACCGCAGAACGGCCCGGCGATGATATGGCTCAGCTCAAGGACTCGCACCCCCTCCAGCGGCAGCGGCACGGGACACCTCCTCGGGTTGGCATAAATCCGGGTTTTCACTACAGGGGTGACCTGGTGCTGGTCATCGTACATCTCTCAACCCAGGCCGCTTATGCCCTGTGGATTCGCACAGGTTTTCTCACATCATGGGTGAACCGAAACTCCTCAGTTCAACTTCTGAGGGAAGTGTACTCCGCCTCCACCTAGGTTCGTACGCACGATAGTGCCCCCGCCTCGGCCTGTCAAGCGTCTCTTGCAATCCCTCTCATACCTGTCGGAACCTCCCAGTACTTGACAAGCTCAATGGAAAACTGTTAGATTCCCGCTATACGTTCACAAAGTCAATCTAAATAGGGAGGAGTTGGCAATGGATTATCCAGAATATAAGGAGATCATCTTTACGAAAGGCGCGGGCATTGGTCGGATTACACTCAACCGGCCCGAACACTTGAATGCATTCACCCGGGTGATGAGTTCGGAAATTGATGACGTTTTTCACCGCATCAAGCGGGATGGGGATGTCAAGGTGGTGGTGATAAAAGGGGCGGGGGGAGCCTTTACCACCGGTGGCGATGTGGGAGGAGTAGGTGAGGGAGACGAGGAACGTCGCGGCGCAGCGGAACCCAATCCATTTGTGCGAGTTCCGAGCCCTCGCACGGGATATGCCACTTCGGATCCCGTCATTTGGGAACGGAACTCGGTGCTTACTCAGCTCTACCGATGGTATGACCTTTTCTGGGACCTCCCACAAGCCGTAATCGCTCAGGTCCACGGCTGGTGCGTCATCACCGGCCTGGAGTTTGCAATGCATTGTGATCTTGTTATCGCAGCCGAGAACGCCAGGTTCCACAACCGCTACATCCATGGCGGTGGACGATTATATACCATGTGGCCCCTCCTCATTGGGATGCGAATGTCTAAGGAGCTGCTGCTTACCCAACGCAACTTTTCGGGCAAAGAGGCTGCCGAATGGGGAATGGTCAACCGCGCTGTTCCAGCCGATCGGTTGGAAGCGGAGGTCAACCAGTTGGCCGCGGACATCGCCAAGCAACCTTTGGAGATCATTGCTCTCAATAAATGGAGTGTTAACAAGTTCTACGAGGCCATGGGTCTCCGGCAGGCTCTGGAATGGAGCGGTGATATTCACGCTCACGCCCATCTCTCTACCCCAAATCTGGCAATGGAGAACCTTTGGCACGAGAAAGGCTATCACGAAGGGGTGAGGACAAGAGACGCCCAATTCCCTGCTGCGTGGGAAGAAAGGCGCACCTAAAGCGTTAGTAGGGACATCTATGGCACGGCTTTGCCGTGCCATAGATGTCCCTACTTTTTCTCCCACTTCCCGATGTGGGGAGGGGGACAACAGGGGGTGAGGTTAGCAGGGCCCTATGCCCGTCTCCCCTTCCCCAGGTACTCCGCGCTGGGCAGCACCTGGTACGCCCCGCCGTCCGCGTGCAGCAGGCTCTCCACCGCAGCCCGCGCCGTGTCCAGCGACGTGAAGCAGGGGATGCGCCGCTCCACCGCGGCACGACGTATCTCAAAGCCGTCCTTAAGCGTGGACGTGGCCGGCCCCGTGGTGTTCACCACCGCCTGCACCGTACCGTCCACGATCACGTCCACCACGTTGGGGTGTCCCTCGTTAAGCCGCTTGGTGATCATGGTCACATCCAGCCCCAGGGCCTGGATCATCGCCGCCGTGCCCTCTGTGGCATACAGGCGGTAGCGGGCCTCGGCCAGGGCGCGCATTAGCGACATGGACTCCGCCTTGTCCTTGTCGGCGATGCTCACCAGCACGGCCCCGTTCCTGGGCAGGCTCAGGCTGCTGGCCAGCAGCGCCTTGGACACCGCCGAGCGGAAGTTATCGTCCACGCCCATAACCTCGCCTGTGGACTTCATCTCCGGGCCCAGGTAGGTGTCCACGCCTGTCAGCTTGGACATGGAGAACACCGGGGCCTTCACCCCTACCACGTCGTTGTAGGGCCACAGACCGCCCTGGAACCCCTGCTCCTTCAGGCTGTGGCCCAGGATCACCCTGGTAGCCAGGCGCACCATGGGCACCCCCGTCACCTTGGAAAGAAAGGGCACCGTCCGGCTGGCCCGGGGGTTCGCCTCTATCACGTACACCACCGATTCGCCCGCCGCCTGCGGGTGGGTGTCCCGGTAGGTGGCGGGGTCCCGGTACCGCTCCGGCCCCATGATGATGTACTGGATGTTGATCAGCCCCCTCATGCCCAGGCCCAGGGCGATGCGCGTGGCGTAGTCCACCAAAGTGTCCACCTCCGCCGGCGTCATGGTCAGGCCCGGGTAGATGGACATAGAGTCGCCGCTGTGCACACCGGCCCGCTCTATGTGCTCCATAACGCCCGGGATGAGCACCTGCTCTCCATCGCAGATAGCGTCCACCTCCACCTCCCGCCCCTCCATGTACTTGTCTATGAGCACAGGCTTGCCCTGTCCCACTTCCACCGCGGAGCCCAGGTAGCGGATCATCTCGGTGGCGTTCTGCACGATCTCCATGGCGCGCCCGCCCAGCACGTAGCTGGGGCGCACCAGCACCGGATAGCCGATGCCCTGGGCCACGTTCAGTCCCTCCTCCACCGAGGTGACGGTGGCCCCCGGCGGCTGCGGGATGCCCAGGCGGGCCAGGAAGTCCTCAAACTTGTGCCGGTCCGAGGCGATGTCAATGGCCTGGGCGGAGGATCCCAGGATGGGCATGCCGTAGCGCGCCAGGGACTGGGACAGGTTGATAGCTGTCTGTCCACCGAACTGGACTACCGAGGGCGGCGGCGTCATGCTCCCGTCCGCGCTTCGGCCCTCGTTCTCCAGGATGCCCAGCAAGCTCTCCTCGTCCAAAGGCTCAAAGTAGAGGCGGTCGCTGGTGTCAAAGTCCGTGGACACCGTCTCCGGGTTGGAGTTGACGATGATGCTGGCTGTCCCCGCCTGCTGGAGCGCCCAGGCGGCATGGACGCTACAGTAGTCAAACTCAATGCCCTGGGCGATGCGTATCGGCCCGCTGCCCAGGACCAGGGCCTTCGGCCCAGGCAGAGGCAGGGCCTCGTTCTCCTCCTCGTAGGCGCTGTAGAAGTAGGGGGTCTGAGCCTCAAACTCCGCCGCGCAGGTATCCACCGTCTTGTACACAGGACGGATGCTCCACTGGGACCGGAGCCCGCGCACCTGGTCTGGCAGCCGGTCCGCCAGGGTAGCGATCTGCTCGTCGGAGAAGCCCATGCGCTTTGCCTGGCGCAGCAGCCGGGGGCTTAGCGGCTCCGAGAGGAGGGCGCGCTCCATGTCCACGATGTTGGCAAGGGCCGCCAGGAACCACGGGTCTATTCCTGTGCGGCCAGAAAGCTCCTGGATGGAGGCGCCCCGGCGCAGGGCCGCCATCAGCGCCCAGAGGCGCAGGTCGTTGGCATACAGGGGGAGCTGATCCAGCGAGACCTCCTCTCCCAGTTTCCAGTGAGGGTCCTCCCACAGCAGGCTCTTGCCTCCCAGCTCCAGGGAACGCACCGCCTTCTGGAGCGCCGCCTCGTACACCCGGTCAATGGCCATGACCTCGCCGGTGGCCTTCATCTGCACGCCAAGGTGGCGGTCCCCCGTGGGGAACTTATCAAAGGGCCAGCGAGGGATCTTCACCACACAGTAGTCCAGAGCTGGCTCAAAGGCAGCCAGCGTCTTCCCCGTGACGGCGTTGGCTATCTCGTTCAGCCGCTTGCCGATGGCGATCTTCGCTGCGACTCGGGCAATGGGATACCCGGTGGCCTTGCTGGCCAGAGCCGAGCTTCGGCTGACTCTGGGGTTGACTTCGATGACGTAGTATGGCGATTTCGGGGACCACTCGACACCGATGGCCCGAGCCACCTGGGGATGGGGCTGCAACGCGAACTGGATGTTGCAC
>JACQUH010000083.1 GCA_016210375.1 Chloroflexota bacterium | reverse complement strand
GATCACGACGGTGGAGTATGACCCCAACCGTTCCGTGCGCATCGCCCTGGTCCAGTATGTAGATGGCGACAAGCGGTATATCCTCATGCCCAACGGTCTGAAGGTGGGGGACAAGGTGGAGGCTGGGCCGGACGCGGCAATACGCCCGGGAAATGCCCTGCCTCTCTCCCTTATTCCCACGGGCACGCTGGTGCACAACATTGAGATGCACCCCGGCCGGGGCGGGCAGATCGTTCGTAGCGCCGGCGGCTCCGCTCAGGTGCTGGCCCGCGAGGACGTGTACACACTGGTGCGCCTGCCCTCGGGTGAGGTGCGCCGTTTCCTCAACGGGTGCGTTGCTACCATTGGGCAGCTAGGCAACTTGGACCACAAGAACGTGAAGTCCGGCAAGGCGGGCCGCACGCGGCACCGGGGATGGCGGCCTGCGGTTCGGGGCACCGCCATGACCCCCCGGGACCACCCCCACGGCGGCGGTGAGGGCCGCAGCCCGGTGGGCATGCCTGGGCCCAAGACCCCCTGGGGCAAGCCAGCCAGGGGGAAGATCACCCGCAATAGCAAGCGCACGGACAGGATGATCGTCCGGCGCAAAGGGCAGAGGTAGCGGATATGTCGCGCTCCATCAAGAAGGGACCCTATGTCCACCCTAAGCTGGCCAAAAAGGTAGAGGCCGCGAAGCGTAGCACTACCCGGGTGGTGATCCGCACGTGGTCCCGGGCCTCTATGATCATGCCGGACATGCTGAGCCTGACCATTGCCGTGCACGATGGCCGCCGGCACGTCCCCCTGTTCATCACCGAAAACATGGTGGGACACCGGCTGGGAGAGTTCGCCCCTACCCGCACCTTCCGGGGCCACGGCTCTTCCAGGACTGAACGGACCTCCCAGGTAAGGCGGTAAGCTATGGCTGTACAGGCCACTGCTAGAAACATCACTATATCGTCCAAGAAGCTCAAGTGGGTGGTAAACCAGGTCCGGGGCAAGACCGTCTCCGAGGCCCTTACCATCCTGCGCTTCTCTCCTACCCCTGCCTCCCAGGAGGTAGCCAAGGTAGTGAAGTCCGCCGCCGCCAACGCAGAGAACAATCTGCTTATGGATACCGGCCTCCTGCGGGTCACCGCTATCTACGCCAACGAGGCGCCGACGATGAAGCGGTTTCAGCCGAGAGCCAGGGGCCGGGCGGGCAAGGTAAACAAGAGGTCCAGCCATATTACCGTCGTTGTGGACGAGGAGGCATAGGTGGGCCAGAAAACGCATCCCGTAGGGTTCCGCTTGGGGATCAACCGTGACTGGGACGCCACCTGGTTCGCTCCCAAGGGCGAGGCGTACAAGAAGTACCTCCTGGAAGACCTGGCCATCCGAAAGTCCATCCTGGGCCGCTATCCCGAGGCGGGCATCTCTCGCATCAAGATTGAGCGGGGCAATAACGACCTGGTCATCACCATGCACACTTCGCGGCCGGGTATCGTCATAGGCCGAGGGGGCCAGCGCATTGACGAGTTGCGCCAGAGCCTGGAGCGCCTCACGGGGAAACGCGCCCGGGTGAACGTCCAGGAGATACGCCAGGCGGAGCTGGACGCCTACCTGGTTGCCCGTAGCGTGGCCGACCAACTCCAGCGCCGCATCGCCTTCCGCCGCGCCATGCGCCAGGCCCAGCAGCGGGCCATGCAGGCCGGGGCCCAGGGCATCAAGATCGTCTGCTCGGGCCGTTTGGGCGGCGCTGAGATCGCCCGCACGGAGAAGGTGATGGTGGGCCGCGTACCACTGCATACTCTGCGCGCCGACATTGACTACGGCCTTGCCGAGGCCGCCACCGTCATGGGACGCATCGGCGTGAAGGTGTGGCTGTACAAGGGCGACATCTTACCCAAGCCCAGGGAGGAGACAGAGGAGGTGGGGACCATTGAGGTGAACCTCCCCGCCGGCGAGACGGAGAACAGGGGAGGTGACGGCGATGCTGCAGCCTCGTAGGGTGAAGTTCCGCAAGATGATGCGGGGCAATCGCGGCGGCAAGGCAATAGCAGGCAGCACCTTGGCCTTCGGCGAGTATGGTCTCAAGGCCCTAGAGCCGGCCTGGATCACCTCGCGCCAGATAGAGGCGGCCCGCCGCGCCATTACGCGCAGGTTTCGCCGTGGCGGCCAGGTATGGATCCGCATCTTCCCGGACAAGCCCGTCTCCAAGAAGCCTGCGGAGGTCCGACAGGGCGGCGGCAAGGCTGCTGTGGACCATTATATAGCCGTGGTAAAGCCCGGGCGTATTCTCTTTGAGGTGAGCGGCGTTACGGAGGAGACGGCCAGGAACGCCCTCTGGCTGGCCTCCCAGAAGCTGCCCATCCCGGTGCGCACCGTCCAGCGGGAGGAGCGTGGCGCTGCGGCGCCTGCGGCGACGGAGGAATAGAGTGAGCCAGGTCCTTCCCCTGGTGGGAAGAGGCCAGGCGTTGGGCCTGTCTGTCAGAACGAGTACCAAGGGAGACTTACCCCATCCCTGCGTTCTCCCTTAAGGGGGAGGAGCAGGGTGCTCTCCCCCTCCCTGGGGAAGAGAGAAGGGGCGAGGCTCTCGCAAAAGGCAAGGCACGGTCAGATGCGAATCCATGAGGTAAGAGCACTCTCCCAGGAGGACCTGGTGAAGGAGCTAGAGGCGGCCCACAAGGAGGCTCTCAGCGTCCGCTTCCGGCTGGCCACCCGCCAGCTCAGCGACACCTCCCAGGCCAAGAAGGTCAGAAAAGACATCGCTCGCATGAAAACGGTCCTCCGGGAGCGGGAGCTGATGGAGCGGCGGCATGAGTAAAGCGAATCAGAAGACGCGCACGGGCACCGTGGTCAGCACAAAAATGGACAAGACCGTGGTGGTGGCCGTAAGCTGGCGTCAGAAACACCTCCTGTACGGCAAGAGCATGCGCCGGATATCCAGGTTCGCCGCGCATGACGAGCGGGGGGACTGCCGCCTGGGCGACACCGTGCGGATCCGGGAAACTCGTCCCCTGTCTGCGACAAAGCGCTGGCGGGTGGCGGCGGTCTTGCAGCGGGGTGAGGTCCCTGAGGTCAAGCCGGCGGAGATAGGGGCCCCGGCCCTGGAGACAGTGGGGCTCGCGGCTACTGCTCCCGAAGGGACATCGGGGGCATAGGACATGGCTCGGTTCCGTTTGCTTGGGAGCGGCGATTAGAACGGGCACAAAAGGTTATTGACCAAATAACCCGGCTCCGCCTGGCACTGAAGTGCCAGGTTTGGAATGCAGCTAACCCCCGACTTCAGTCGGGGGGATCCAGACCAACCGAAAGCGAACGGAACCCACGGTTCCTCCCCGTTGCCGACGATGGAAAAGTAGAGAACATGATACAGCGATACACCAGGCTCACCGTGGCCGATAACTCCGGTGCACGGGTCATCATGTGCATCAACGTCCTGGGGGGCAGTAAGCGCCGCTACGCTGGCGTGGGCGACGTTATCGTGGCCGCAGTGAAGGAAGCCATCCCCAGCGGCGGCGTGAAGAAAGGCACCGTGGTGCGCGCTGTCGTGGTGCGCACCAGCAACCCCTACCGACGCGCCGATGGGTCCTACATTCGCTTTGACGACAACGCAGCGGTGATCCTCAGCGACGCCAACACGCCCAAAGGGACCCGCATTTTTGGCCCCGTGGCCCGGGAGCTGCGGGAGAAGAACTACATGCGCATCGTATCCCTGGCCCCGGAGGTGCTGTGAGATGCGGGTACGCCAGAACGATACTGTGGTGGTCATCACGGGCAAGGACGCCAAGAAACGGGGCAAGGTGCAGCAAGTGCTGCCCAAGGATGGCCGCGTGTTGGTGGAGGGCATCAATATGGTGAAGCGCCACCAGCGTCCTACGGCGGCTATGCGCCAGGCAGGGATCATTCAGAAGGAAGCCCCTCTGCCCCTTTCCAAGGTCATGGTGGTGTGCCCCCGCTGCAACAAGGGGGTGCGGGTGGGCTCCACCATGCTTGAGGACGGGCGAAAGGTCAGGGTTTGTAGGTCATGCAAGGAAATGATAGACCTGTAGAGAAGCCCCAGGAGGGGCAGCAAAGGCGGGGCAGGGCCGCCCAGGCCACCCCGGGCGGCCAGGGCCAGCAGAGCGAGGCCGCTGCCGCGCAAAGCACCCGGCCGGAACGTCCACCTCGCGCCGAAGGGCAGCAGGCCCGGGGCAGTGGCCGCCCTGCGCGTGGGGAAAGGGCCAGCCAGCCTGCGCCTGGACGCGGGGGTCCTGGACAGGGGGCCTCACGCCGCCGAGAAGGCGACCGCCCTGGGCGGGCCGAAGGGCAGGGGGCTCGCGCTCCCCAGCAGTCCCAGGGCCCGGCTGTCCCTGCGGTGCCCCGTTTGCTGAAGAAGTACCGGGAGAACGTCGCTCCGCAGATGATGCGGGAGTTCAACTACGGCGCGCCCCTGCAAGCGCCACGGCTGGAGAAAGTGGTCCTGAACGTTGGCCTTGGCGAGGCCCTCACCAACCCCAATGCCATAGAAAACGTGACCAACATGCTGGCCACAGTCAGTGGGCAACGCCCGGTGGTCACCCGGGCCAAGAAGTCTATCGCCAGCTTCAAGATCCGGGAGGGCATGCAAATAGGCGTCATGGTCACCCTGCGGTCGCGCCGCATGTACGAGTTTGTTGACCGGTTACTGAACTCTGCTCTCCCTCGTATTCGGGACTTCCAGGGCGTCTCGCCCCGGAGCTTTGACGGACGGGGCAATTACTCTCTGGGCATTCGGGAGCAGGTAATCTTTCCGGAGATTGACTACAATAGGGTGGACCGGATCCGCGGCTTCCAGGTGTCCTTCGCCACTACCGCTAGGTCGGATAGGGAGGCGTACCGCCTGCTGGAGCTGATGGGGATGCCCTTTGCCAAGAGCTAAGGATGAAAACGGTCAATCCTCGTTTCCTTCCCCCTTGAGGGGGGAAGGTTGGGATGGGGGTGACCAGTGGGACGACCCCCTACCTCGGTCCTCTCCCGCAATGGGGGAGGAGGCTAATCCTAAGATAGGGACCCGTAGTCAAGGGAGTTGAGACAAGGAATGGCAAAAGAATCCAAGATAGCCAAGTGGAGGAGACCTCCCAAGTACCCTGTCCAGTACCATAACCGGTGCAATGTTTGCGGCAGGCCCAGGGCGTACATCCGCCACTTTGGACTGTGCAGGATCTGCTTCCGCTCCCGAGCCCTGAGGGGCGAGCTCCCCGGGGTGCGGAAGGCCAGTTGGTAGGTGAAACGATGAGCAACACAGACCCCATCGCTGATGTCCTGACACGGATCCGCAACGCCCAGACGGTCCGCCGGGAGTGGATTTCAGCACCCTCCTCCAAGATCAAGAAAGCCATTGTGGACCTCTTGAAGACAGAGGGCTACATAGCTGACTACCAGGTGGTCCAGGAGGGTGTCCGGGAGGTGTTGCGCATCCGCCTGCGCTACACCGATAAGAACCAACCCCACATCGGCGGGCTGCGGCGCATCAGCAAGCCTGGTCTTAAGGTCTACGTGGACAGGAAAGAGTTGCCCCGCTTTTACGGCGGTAGGGGCACCTCTGTGCTCTCCACATCCCAGGGCGTCATGACAGGCCGCGAGGCCTGGCGCCGGGGGATAGGCGGCGAGCTCCTCTGCTATGTGTGGTAAGGTGGTAAGGCAATGTCCCGAATAGGCAAGCTGCCCATCCCAATACCCGGCAATGTGACGGTTGCCGTCCAGGAACACACCGTAACCGTAAAAGGACCCAGGGGCACACTGGCTCTGGCCTTCAACGAGGCCCTGACGGTGGAGGTGCTGGAAGGCAAGGTCACGGTGACCCGCGCCTCGGACCAGAAGGAACACAGGGCCCTTCATGGCCTTACCCGTAGCCTCATCGCCAATATGGTCACGGGCGTTACGGAGGGGTTCCAAAAGAGCCTTGAGATGGTGGGGGTGGGCTACCGCGCCCAGGAAGCCGGAGGCAAGCTGAACCTTACGGTAGGCTACTCTCACCCTGTGGAGATTGAACCCCTGGAGGGCGTATCCCTGGCTGTGGAGGCCAACACCCGTATCACGGTCGCCGGCCCGGATAAGCAGCGAGTGGGCGAGACAGCGGCCCGCATCCGCAGAGTACGCCCGCCAAACGTCTACACCGGCAAAGGCATTCGCTACCAGGGAGAGCAGGTGCGCCGGAAAGCGGGTAAGGCCGCAGGGAGGACCAGGTAAATGGCGCGACTGAAGACACGGGTAGACAGACGCCGGGCGCGACACGTTCGCGTGCGGAAGGTCGTGGCCGGCTCACCCGAGCGGCCCCGTATGGCGGTGTTCCGTAGCATCAAGCAGATCTATGCCCAGGTCATTGACGACACCCAGGGCCGCACCCTGGCCGCCGCCTCCAGCCTCAAGCTCGCCCCTGGGGAGCCCGGGAAAGCTTTGACCAAGACGGAGGCTGCCAGGCAAGTGGGGGTAGAGATTGCTCGCAAGGCCAAGGAGGCGGGCGTCGCCAAGGTGGTCTTTGACCGGGGCGGCAACCGGTACCACGGACGGGTCAAGGCGCTGGCCGATGCGGCGCGACAGGGAGGCCTGGAGTTTTGATGGTTACCCAGATAGTCCAACCCGAGGAAGAGTTTGAGCAGCAAGCGGCAGCCACCTCTGAAAAGGTGGTGGACATCAGCCGCGTGGCCAAGGTGGTCAAGGGAGGCAGGCACCTGAGCTTCCGCGCCCTGGTGGTTGTGGGCGACGGCGAGAGCCGTGTGGGCGCCGGCGTGGGCAAGTCCGACGCCATCCCCGACGCCGTGCGTAAAGGCACCACCACCGCCCAGAAGGGTCTGATCACGGTGGCCCGCAGGGGCAGCACCATCCCTCACCAGATAGAGGCCCGCTTCGGCGCCGCCCACGTCCTGATCAAGCCGGCCCCCCAGGGTACCGGCATCATCGCAGGGACATCCATGCGCGCTGTCCTGGAGCTGGCCGGAATAAGGGACGTGGTGGCGAAGTCCTTCAAAAGCCAGAACCCCATTAACGTGGTCTGGGCCACTCTGGAGGCGCTGCGGGGCCTGAAGGCCCAGCCAAGGGAGGCGCGCCCCCAGCAGCCCGTGGCCGTGGAGGTCCAGCCCCCGCCGCTGGCGTCCCCCGCCGCCGAGGCCCCCGCTCAGGAGACGGCCACGCCTTAACACTTGATGTCCCATTGAGCATGACTGTGCACGACGTATGCCTGTCCTGTCATTCCGACGAGAAGGGCTTCCTCCCCCTTGTGGGTGGGGATTGAGCTGGGGGTAGACCGTCGTTCACCCCCATCCTGGCCTTCCCCCGTCGAGGGGGAAGGAACTTACGATAAGGTGATCGTGTGGCAAAGCTAAAGATAACCTGGACCAGAAGCTTCATAGGCTTCCCTGTACCCCAGCGCAAGGTCATCCAGGCCCTGGGGCTACACCGGCTGCACCAGACCATAGAGCGGGCCGATTCTCCCACCATCCGGGGCATGGTCCACAAGGTTCGCCATCTGGTGAAGGTTGAGGAAGTGCAAGGCTAGGACGAGCATGAAAGCACACGAGTTCAAACCCAGCCCGGGCGCTCACCGCTCGCGCCGACGCATAGGCCGAGGCGATGGCAGCGGCATGGGCAACTACTCTACCCGTGGCATCAAGGGCCAGAAGGCCCGCGCCGGCGGCGGCGCTCGCCGGGGCTTTGAAGGCGGCCAGAACCCCCTGATGAAGGGCCTGCCCACTCTGCGCGGCTTTACCAACATCTTCCGCGTGGAGTACACCCCGGTGAACCTGGACCGCCTGGCCTCCTTCCCCCAGGGCGCCCGCGTGACTCCCCAGGACCTGGAGGCTGCGGGCATCATCCAGGATGCGGCCCAAAAGGTGAAAGTCCTGGCCCGGGGCGGCATAGACCGTCCTTTGACTGTGGCCGCCCACAAGTTCTCCCAGACCGCCCGCGCCGCCATCCAGGCCGCTGGCGGCGTGGTGGAGGAGCTGTAACGTGCGAGCCGCCGCTACCAGGACCCAGACCCCCGGGCGTCCCGCCCTGCTTCAGGCGGTTATTGACGCCTTCCGCACCCCTGACCTGCGGGCGAAGATTGTTTTTACCCTGGGCATGCTGGTGGCCTTCCGCCTGCTAGCCCATGTCCCCGTCATCAACATTGACCCCGCTGTGCTGAGGGACCTGTTCAACAGGGGAGACGCCCAGAGCCAGATCCTGGGTTTCCTGGACCTCTTCAGCGGCGGCGGTATGCGTACCCTCAGCATCGTTTCCATGGGAGTGTACCCGTACATCACCGCCTCCATCGTCATACAGATCATGACGCCCGTCATCCCCCGCCTCCAGGCCCTCTCTAAGGAGGGGGAAGCGGGGCGCCAACGCATGAACCAGCTCACCCATTACCTCACGGTACCCATAGCGGTGGCCCAGGCCTACGGCCAGCTCACCCTCATCCGCCGTCTTGGTGGCCTTGACCAGGCAGCCTTCTCCGGGGCCTTCTCCGCGGAGACCGTGGGCATCCTCATTTCCCTCACCGCCGGCACGATCTTCCTGGTGTGGCTGGGGGAGCTCATTACCGAGCGGGGCATTGGCAATGGCGTCTCCATCATCATCTTTGGGGGCATTGTTGCCCAGTTCCCGCAGATCCTGGGCCAGGGCTTCCTGGCGCGGAACAACCTCGGCGGCCTGCTGCTCCTGGGGGTCATCGGCGTGCTCATCGTCTACTTCATCGTCCTCTTTACCGAGGCTCAGCGCCGGGTCCCGGTGCAGTACGGTCGCAGCATCTTCCGAGGCGGCAGGATGTACCGCCAGTCTGGCACTTCCTTCCTGCCCCTGAGGGTCAACTCCGCCGGCATGTTCCCCCTCATCTTCGCTTTCTCCATCATGATACTGCCGGCCACTGTGGCCAGCTACTTCGCCATCCCTGGCAGCACCTCCATTGGCGGAAGCATCGCCAACTTCTTCGCGGTGAACCTCTCCCCCCAGGGTTGGGTGTACTGGGCCGCTGTGTTCGTCCTCGTGCTGGCCTTTACCTTTTTCTACACCATCATCATCTTCCAACAGCAGAACCTGGCGGACAACCTTCAGAAGAACGGCGGCTTTATCCCAGGCATCCGCCCGGGTAGGCCCACCCAGGACTACATCAACCGCGTGCTCATCCGCATCACGTGGGGTGGGGCCCTGTTCCTGGCTCTGGTGGCCGTCCTCCCCTATTTCGCCACCCAAGTGACAGACATCCGGGCCATCCAGCTCAGCAGTGCCAGCCTGCTGATCATGGTAGGCGTGGCCCTGGATACTCTGCGCCAGTTGGAGGCCCAACTGATGATGCGCAACTACGAGGGCTTCTTGAGGTAATGAAGGGATGCGCCTCATCTTCTTGGGCCTTGCCGGGGCAGGCAAAGGCACCCAGGCCCTCACGCTCTCCCAGCGCCTGGGGGTGGCCTTCGTCTCCTCCGGTGACATGTTTCGCCACCACCTGTCCCAGGGCACGGACCTGGGGCTGCTGGCCAAGAGCTACATGGACAAGGGGGAGCTGGTCCCCGACGAGGTGACCATCCGCATGGTGCTGGACCGCATTGGCCAGGAGGACTGCCTGAAGGGTTTTATTCTGGATGGCTTTCCCCGTACCATCAACCAGGCCCAGGCCCTGGATAAGGCCCTGGGGGACAGGGAGGTCCAGGGAGTGCTGTATATCAAGGTGAGCGAGCCGGAGCTGGTGCGCCGGCTTAGCTCGCGCATAAGCTGCAGGGCGTGTGGCACCCCTTATCAGAAGGAGCTTTTGCCCCAGGGCGCAACCCGGTGTCCCAGGTGCGGCGGCGAGCTGTACCAGCGGGCAGACGACCAGCCAGAGGTGGTCAGAAGGCGCTTGCAGGTCCAGATACCGGAGGTCCAGGGCCTGGCCGACTATTATGCCAGGCAAAGGAAGCTCGTGGAGATCAACGGGGAGCAGCCCGTGGAGCGGGTGGGTGAGGCCCTGGTGAAGGCCATCTTGAGATAGGTACTAAAAAGCGTATAAGGCTCCAGTAACTCTCATTTGGCAACTTGCGGCGACTACGCTACAATAGACAGTTATGGAACGAACCCAAGGACTCTATCTGCCTGTGGAAGGCCAGAAGGCGGGGATCACCATCAAATCCCCGCAGGAGCTTCGCGCCATGCGTGAGGCAGGCCGAGTTGTGGCTTCCGTCAAGGATGCCTTGCTGAAGGCCATCCAACCCGGCATAAGGACCAGGGATCTGGACGCCGTAGCCGCAAGGGAGATCAAGCGATGTGGGGCCCAGCCCAACTTCAAGGGGTACCCCAAGCCTGACTCCCCGCGCTACCCTTACTACCCTGCCACCATTTGCGTCTCCATTAACGAGGAGATCGTGCATGGGATCCCGGGCGACAGGGTCGTGAAAGAGGGCGACGTGGTGAGCCTGGATATGGGGGCAATGGTAGACGGCTTCCATGGGGACGCCGCTGTGACCGTGGCGGTAGGGGCAGTGCCCCAGGCCGTGGGCCGGCTGATAGAAGACACCCGCCTGAGCCTGGAGCTGGGCATCAAGCAGGCCGTAGCGGGCCGCCGCGTGGGGGACGTATCCCACGCTGTCCAGGTCTTTGCGGAGGCCCAGGGCTACGGTGTGGTGCGGGAGTACGTGGGCCACGGCATCGGCAGGGCCCTGCACGAAGAGCCGTCGGTGCCCAACGTGGGCGAGCCAGGAAAGGGGCCTCTGCTGCGGCCGGGCATGGTCATCGCCATTGAGCCTATGCTCAACCTGGGGACGTGGCGCACCAGGGTGCTAGACGACGGCTGGACGGTGGTGACCGCCGACGGCAGCATCTCCGCCCACTTTGAGCACACGGTGGCCATTACTGACCATGGCCCTTGGGTCCTCACCACTCTGGAGGGAGAGTGATGGAGTACGCGGGCCAGGGTGTGACCCCCGGCGCACGGGGACAGGGGACAACCAAGGATGGGGGTGAGGGACTGATCCTTCACTAGAGTATGGCTAAGAAAGATAACATAGAGGTGGAAGGGACCGTCACGGAGGCGCTTCCCAACGCTGTTTTCCGTGTGGAGTTGCCCAACGGACACCTGGTGCTGGCCCACATCTCTGGCAAGATGCGCATGCACTTCATCCGGGTGCTCCCTGGCGACCGGGTGCTGGTGGAGCTATCTCCTTACGACCTGAGCCGTGGGCGTGTGACCTTCCGCTTCCGCTAGCAGAGGAAACCAATGAAAGTGCGAGCTTCTGTCAAAAAGCGTTGTGACAAGTGTAAGGTGATCCGCCGTGAAGGCGTGGTGCGGATAATCTGCGACAACCCCAAACATATGCAGCGGCAAGGCTAGCCGCCAGGCTGACAGGAGGGACCCATGGCACGCGTAGCTGGAATTGACATCCCGGACGGCAAACGGGTAGAGGTGGCCCTGACGCGCATCTACGGCGTCGGGCCTGTCAACTCTCTCCAGATCATCCAGAAGGCTGGCGTAACCGGCAACCCTCGGGTAAAGGACCTTTCCGAGGCCGACCTGGACCGCATTCGCGAGGTCGTGGACAAAGACTACAAGGTGGAAGGGGACCTGCGCCGGGACGTGAACATGAACGTCCGCCGCCTTATGGACATTGGCGCATACCGTGGCGCCCGCCATCGCCTGGGCCTGCCTGTCCGGGGCCAGCGCACGAAGACCAACGCCCGCACCAAGCGAGGCGAGCGCAAGACCGTGGCCGGCCGCCGCCGAACCGTGGGTAAGAAGTAACACAGGAGCACAGCATGGCCAGAAGACCTGCCAGAAGGCGGGAACGGAAGTTTGTACCTCGGGGCAAGGCGTACATCCAGTCCACCTTCAACAATACCCTGATCACCATGACCGACCCCGATGGGAACGTCCTGTCCTGGGGCAGCGGCGGTACCGCGGGCTTCAAGGGTGCCCGTAAGGGGACAGCCTTCGCCGCCCAGCGCGCCGCAGAGGTGGCGGGGCGCCGCGCAATGGAGAGTGGCCTGCGCCAGGTAGACGTCTTCGTCAAAGGCCCGGGCGCCGGGCGGGAGGCCGCCATTCGCTCCCTCCAGTCCGTCGGCATCTCCGTCACCAGCATCCGGGACGTGACCCCGATCCCCCACAACGGGTGTCGCCCCCCCAAACGCAGGCGGGTGTAATGGAAGCTACGCTTATTGGCACCGCCCCCTAAAGGGGGCGGCATCATGCCCCAGCCTTATGGTCATTGAACAAATACGTTGCCACTGAGACCCGACCTCTCCCCCTGTGGTCCCCCTCTCCGCAACGG
>JACQUH010000097.1 GCA_016210375.1 Chloroflexota bacterium | reverse complement strand
GCCATTTGGGTTCAGACCTAACCCCCTTGGTCCCCCTTCCCTAAAGGGAAGGGGGAGAAGATACACTTGAATCGGTGTGATGCGGCCTTGCCGCATCACACCGATTCTTCACAATATCGTCCCCCTCTCCTTCCTTGGAGAGGAGCACCACAGGAGGAGAGGTCAGAACCACTGTGGACATGTATTTGCTTAATGACCAACGGCGGATTGCGCCGTGGCGCTTTTGGGCATATAGTCTCAGTCGTCGGCCCCCGAATCCACCGTACCCTGAGTTGCGGGCGTTGCAACAAGCGCTCTGCTGTGGAACCGCCTGGCGACTCCCCGGCAGGCGGGAAAGAGGGAACCATGACGAGGACAAACTTCAGGCCAGACATCCACGGGTTTGCGTTCAGCAATTCGTGGACCCTGGACGACGCCGAGCGTGAGAGGATTCGCGGGGTCGTGCGCAGGGCCGTGACGATTGCTCTGCTGCCCCTGGGCCCCCTTGCCTTCATCATAGGCCGGTCTATCAAGGTGGGGCTGCCAGATACCTACGGCCTGTGCGGGGGCATGGCCTACGCCTCGCTGGACTACTACAAGCGTGGCGTATTGCCTCCCAGAGGCGTGGGACTGACGGACCAGCCAACTCGCGTGACCCCTGAGGGAACGTCGCTCCGGGACTACTTCTGGCGGCGCCTGATTGACAGCCTTGGGACCGAGGGAGGCACTTTTCTGGAGCTGATGGCCAGGCAGCACATCAACGTGTGGCCTCTGAATGGCGGGGAGGCTCGCCTCCTTGCCCGATCAAGACAGGAGTGGGTCCGCCTCAAGGCTCTTCTTGACGCCGGTGAACCTTGCCCCCTGGGTCTCATCGGGACGACCAAGGACCCCTTCCAGAACCACCTGGTGCTGGCATATGGCTACGACGACCGCGGCGACGGCGCCGGCCGCATCTACATCTACGACTCCAATCGCCCCGACTACGAGAATACGATTGACCTGGACCTTCGCGGGCCAGCCAGGCTCATGGCCACGGAGTCCTCCCCTAACTCCCGGCGGGGGCCGTTGCGCTGCTTCTTCTGCGAGACCTATTCGGCCCAGGTCCCACCAGCGGTCACCACCAACGCCTTCCAGCCGCCACCCGCCACAAGTTGGGCGGCAGGAGGCTCAATGGGCGAAGGGCTTCAGGGCCGCGTGGCCGTGGGGCGCAACGCCGGCGGGCAACTGCACCTCTTCGGGCGGAGGACTGACAACATCAACGTGCTGCAATGGCAAGTGGCCCCACCCGAGGACAGATGGTCAACCTTCCTTTCCTTTGGCCCTCGGCTCGCCTCCAACGTTGCCGTTGCACGAAACGCCGACGACAGGCTGGAGATCTTTGCCAGTGGGGCCGACAACAGACCGCTTCACAAGCGGCAGCTCGCGCCCAATGGCGACTGGTCCGATTGGGAGCCCTTCGGGGCCCTGGAGCTGACCGGCGATCCTGCCGTGGGGCGGGACGCCGGCGGCCGGCTTCACGTCTTCGTTCGCGGGAGCGGTGGCGCCTCCCTGCTGAAATGGCAGTTGGAGCCCAGCGGAAACTGGTCCGGGTGGGTCGCAGATGGCGGGGTGCTCACTTCCAATATCGCCGTCGGGCGCAACGCCGATGGACGGTTGGAGTTGCTAGCCGTGGGGACGGACAGCAGGCCCTGGCGCAGGTATCAACTCGGCCCAAACGGGAACTGGTCCGACTGGGTTCCCTTCGGCAACGAGGAGGTCACGGGGGACCCCTCCCTTGGCCAGGACCTGGCAGGGCGGCTGCACGTCTTCATTCGCGGGCCTGGCGGCGCCTCCCTGCTGAAATGGCAGCAGGAACCCAGCGGCAACTGGTCAGAGTGGGTCGCCGATGGTGGAGCGCTTACTTCCAACGTTGCGGTCGGACGCAACGCCGATGGAGGACTGCACATCTTCGCCCGGGGGGCTGATGAGATGCTCTGGCAGAACCGGCAAATAACCCCCAACGGGAACTGGTCCGGTTGGCAACCCCTGGGGGCCACCAGGATAGCTGGAGACCCTGCCGTTGGGCAGAACCAGGATGGACGGCTGATAGTATTCATCCTGGCGGTCAACGGCACCTTATGGCACTTCCTGCAGGCCAGCTAGCGCAGAGGGCAGGCGAGTGAATCGTGGAGGGCGCCGCGGAACTCCGCCGCGACTTCAACCAGACCTAGGCCCGCCAGGTGAAGAACCAGGATGTGTAGGGACACGGGTAGCCGACGGGCTCGCGCAAGCAACGGCTTTCCTATTGCGACCTACGACCTTGCTCCACGCGCAGACACATCGGAACCACCATCAGCCTCGTTCGCATCCTCACGGGCCACCATGGCCTGAAACCTCAGCCATTGCAGGTAGTTCTGCAAGGCCGCTTTTTCCTTCCCTGTTATGGATTCCTCAAGCCGCTCAGTCCGCCCACTGGCACTCACGCTGGACCCCAAGAACGTCCCCACGAAGTCCAGGAACTCTTGCCCGGTAGCCTCCTTGATGACCCGTTCAGGCGTCGTTCCATACAACGCAGCTAGCTGTCCCAAGACACCCTGGTATGGAAGTTTCCCTCGCTCCACCAGCGAGATGCGCACATGTTTGAGCGTCTCTCCCAGCAGTTTGCTCGCAGCCCTAGTACTCAAGGTCCCCCGATGCTTCCGGAGAACGGCCCCCACTCTTCCACGTGCCCATTGATCTGCTTCCGAGACCCTTGGTGTAACCATGTATAGTTTTCCTAAACGATTATGGGTATCCTTACCATTTCATGTTGTATTTAAGCGCGACTGCCACCCTACTGTCAAGGTGGCCCTTGACCACAGACACTCCCATGCGTATAGTAAAACTATACACAGGGGGACACTATGCCTTGCCAACGGGACATGTTCAGGTGTACAGTACGTGCTCTCAGTGAGAGGTGAGGAGATTACGGTTAGCCGGCTGCCGAAAAGGGGTGGTCACAGCCTGATAGTGTTTCGGCCCAGAACATGCATGAGGAGGACTCTATGATCAGGTATTGGAGCTACGTGGACGCCCTCGCTCTTGCGTTGGCACTCCATGAGGCAGACAAGCCGCAGACCTTTACCGCTGACTCTGCCAGGTGGCATAAAGCGATTCTTGAGGTCAAGAACCGCTACATGGATGCCTTGCCCGAGGTGTTTAAGCGGGTCTCCTTCGACACGAAACTCGGCCAGCCACCCTACAGTGGTGAGGTTGAGCACTTCCTCCACGTGATGGCGCAGGGAGGCCTAATGAGCGAGCCGAATCCAGCCTTCACAGTATTTAACATGAGTACGGAGCAAAAACAGGCCCTTCGGAACCGGGATCGGGGTTCTCTCGCGCCGTATGAAAACATCTTGGCCCAAGTCGGTCAAACGCTCTCCGAAGCTCTTCACCCATGAATGGGATGCTGGAGGAACTGCATGGCACAAGCAGGCTCGGACCAACAACTCGCCCAAGGCTTGCAAGAAGAAATCAACGGCTACGTTGCCGAAATCTTTGACGGTTTCATTCCTCGCATTCAAGATGACCCAACCCGAAAAGACGGTAAGGTAATTCGTGACCCTATTCATGGCTTCTTTCAACTCACTCCTGCCGAAGTTGAAGTAATAGATACCCCACTCATCCAGAGACTCCGCTACATCCACCAAAACGCATTCGCCTATCTAGTCTACCCTTCAGCCCATCACACCCGCTTTGAGCACAGTTTAGGAGCAGCCAAAGTCGTGGCCGACATCGCGCAGGGCTTTCGGCAGCGAGGGGATGACAGCAAATACTTCCCTCCCGAAGTTGAGGCAGAGGCCCGGCTTGCTGCCTTGCTTCATGATGTGGGACATGGAATCTTCTCGCATTTGTCAGAGTCCTTGATCAAGGAACACTGGTTTGACCTTTTTGAAACTATCAAGCCCCTGTACAACAACAAGAGCCCCGGAGAGATTCTGTCACACATGCTGACAATGAGTCCTCTCTTTCAGCGTTTTCTAAGGGAAGTGTTTGACCGTCACCATTTGACCTTCAGCCCGCTCCGGGTAGCCAACTTGATCATTGGTCAAACGGACGAGCCTTCAGCAAATATCTATAGGGCCGACCTTATCACAGGCCCCCTCGATGCCGACAAGCTTGATTACATCGCACGCGACTCCTACTTCACCGGAATCCGTACTGAGTGTGATGTTTCCAATATCGTTCGCTGCCTGCGCGTGTGGTCAGACAGCAGCCATCCAATTGGCCGCACCATGGTAGTTACTTTAAGCGGGAGTAGCTTCGCAGAGCAGATGCATTTCGCCAGACTTCTGCTCTTTCCCGCGATGTATCACCATCAGAAAGTGCGTGCCTTAGAGTCTATGGTCAAAGGGCTTTTTGAAAACATCTGGGATAATAACGTCGCAGTCGAAGAACCAAGACTGCAATTCAAAAGGATTACGGATTTCTTTAGAATAACGGAGGGGGAATTCCTTGCACTGGCGACTCGAGAACCCATAACACAGAATCAGGCCAGGCGTTTATCCAATCGAATGTTACTGCAGCGAGCACTCCATATTTCGTCTTCTGTTGTGTTAGGGGATAAGAAGGATACATTATATTCAAAGCTTGTTGACTTGGGCTTGGGACACCGCGAAGCCGCCCAGGAAATCCGAACAGTCCGAGAAGAGTGTCTGCGCTTGTTACCTGACAATGCCCGCCACGAACGTGGTACCGTGGGTCAGCCTCTAGACGTCTACGACATCCACCTTGATATTCCACGAAGTCCTGAATTGTCAAGCGACCTTATGAGGTGTTATGTCGCAACAGGGGAAAACGAACCGGTGCCCTTAACAAAGCTGTTCCCCCTGGATGGATGGTTGGGAAGTTACGCCGAGAACAAATGGACGGGGCACGTATACGGGTACCCTGATTACAGCCATCTTCAAGCCTTGAACAAGGTATCACGGGACGTACTGCAGACAAGGTTTGGCATTCGTTTCAACGACCGAGCGAGCAAAGAGTGCAAGCTGCCCGCGTAGGAGTTACCCCCCCATCGGCCCCGTGGCCAGCCACTCCATCACCAGCGCGTGCTGCTCGGGCGTGATGCGCTCGCTGGCGGCGGCAACGTCCAGCACCATCCTCACCGGGCACAGGGAGGCGTGCCGCACCCACGCGTTGCCGAAGTTGCGCTCCGCCCTCGGCGACCCGTACGTGCAGATGCTGATGACGTAGTCGGCGCGCACCCCAATGAGCCGCAGGCCCTCCACCGCGGTGATGGCGCTGGCCCCGGTGCTGGTCAGGTCCTCCACTACCACGGCGGATTGCCCCAGGCGCAGGCCGCCCTCCACCTGCTGGCCCCGGCCATGCTCCTTGGGGGCGTCACGGACATAGGCCATGGGCAGACCCATCAGGTCTGCCGTCCAGGCGGCCCAGGGGATGCCCGCCGTGGCCACGCCAGCGACAGCATCAGGAGCATTGCCGTCGCACAGGGCCGCGACGCCCTCCGCCAGCAGCGCCGACACTCGCTGGCGGCGCGCAGGGGAACGCATGAGCAAACGCAGGTCGCAGTATATGGGGCTCCTGACGCCAGAGGCGAAGGTGAAGGGCTGCTCCGGGCGGATGAGAACCGCTCCCTCATCCAAAAGTATCCCTGCCACCTCTTCGGCCTGTTTACTGCTCACCACGATGCTGGGCATCTCCGTCACCTCAGAGTGGGGAGCGCCCCGACCTGTCGGGACGCCCTATAGTATATACAGCCCCTCTTCCCGGATGAACTCCTCTACCGGCTCTGGCACCAGGTAGCGGATGGAGCGCCCCAGGGCCACGCGCCGCCGGACCTCCGTCCCACTGATGCCTATTAGCGGCCCCTCCAACAGGCGCAGCCGGTCCCGCAGACCTGGCAGGGCGGCCTGCACCGCTTCTACGCGCTCCACGGGGTAGCCCGGGCGCAGGAAGGCAACGAGGGTACACAGCTCCACCAGGCGCTCAGGCTTGCGCCAGCGGGGTAGCTCTAGCAGTGTGTCCAGGCCGAGGATAAAAAAGGCCTCCGCCCCAGGCCCCCACTCCCGATGCAGCGCCTCAAGGGTGTCCACAGTATAGGTCGGCCCGGGACGGCACACCTCAATATCGGAGGCGTGGAAATACGGGTTGGAACGCACCGCCAGCTCCACTATGGCCAGGCGCTGGCGGGGTGGCGTCGCTGGCTTCTCCTCCCGCAACCATGGGTCCCCCACGGGAATGAACAGCACCTGTTCCAGGTCCAGGCGCTCCCGGGCCTCTTCGGCGATGATGAGGTGTGCCAGGTGAACGGGGTCAAAGGTGCCACCCAGGATGCCTATGCGCATGTCACTCCCACGGTAGGTCCACGCGGCCTATGCGGACGGTGTCGCCGGGCTTCACGCCAGCCTCCTCCAGAGCGTGGAGAACGCCCAGCTTCGCTAGCTCCCGCCGTAGCTGGAGACGGACGCGGAACTGGCGCAGGTCCGGCAGGGCCACCAGGCGATCGGCTCCGGACGATGATACCACAAAAACATCGCCGCTCCGGGAGACCGATGGTCGCTCTCGACGGGGATGCGGTCGCAGCACAGGCGGGGGTACCTCTTCATGCTGCTCTCTTACCGGCGCTGCCTCTACCAGCGCCGCCAGGGTCGCTAGCAGGTCATCAACGCCTTCCCCCGTCATCGCTGACACAAAATGTACCCTCGCTTCTCCCCGGGCAATGCGACGCCGCAGTGTTGGTACCTTGTCTTTCACATCGGGCAAATCCACTTTATTCACGACCACTACCTGGGGAGGATTCATCAGCTCAGGAGAGTAGGCGATCAGCTCCTCCCGCAGGACCCTCAGGTCGTCCTCCGGCGACTCGGCAGCACCATCCACCAGCAGCAGCAGTGCCTTGGCCCGGAGAGCAAAGCAAAGAAAGCTATTCCCCAAGCCTTTGCCCTCATGAGCTTGTGGGCATAAAGATGGCAGCTCTGCTAGCTTGAAAGCTGTCCAGCCGTGGGTGGCAATCCCAACCACCGGCTCCCTGGTGCTAAAGGGGTGCTCCGTCACCTCCACCCTCGCCCTCGTCATGTGTTGCAATAGCTGGGACTTACCGGCATTAGCAAGGGATACTATGGCGACATCCACCAGCGGACGCATCTCAAGGACTAGCTCCCTCTCCTCACCTGTATCTCCCTCCTCCGCAAGCAAAGGCACCTTGTTAGTAGAGGAGACGAAGTGCACGTTGCCTCGTCCTCCCTGGCCCCCCCGGGCGACCAGTACCTCGTCGCCTGGAGCCATTACCTCAGCGATGCACCGCACACTGCCATTCCACTCCTTTTCCCACACCTTTGTCCCCAGAGGAATGTCAACGAACCTGTCTTTCCCTCTTTTCCCTGCCTTTTTCCCTCCACCGCCATCTGCTCCACGATCCCCAAAAAATGCCTTTTCCAGCACTGCCCAGGCCAGGTCCCTTATGTTGTCACTGCCCCTCAGGTATATGCACCCCCCTTCGCCTCCATCACCTCCATCGGGACCACCTTCTGACACAAACTTCTCCCTCCGGAAGCTAATGTGTCCATTCCCCCCTTTGCCACCCTGGACTAGCACAGAGGTACGAAGAATCAACATCCTCTACTCCTACTACTACTGCTGCTACTCACCCTTCCAAGAGATAATACCAAGATTATGTTCTAAAACAATCAGTGGAAGAAAATATCGGTAGCCCCCCGGATTTCGTTTGCGTGAGTACCTCTTAACATAACGCGCGAGCAAGTTTGGTTTACTCTCATACGGCTAGATCTATGAGAAGGAAACCACTGCCCTGGTGCAGCGGCCGGAGGACTCAGTTCCACGCCTGCGTTCCGAGTCGGCAGACCCCTAACCTTTCTGGGAGCGGTGTGGCCAGACAAGCGCAGGTGGCGACGAACACGCCCGCCTATTTTGAGTACACTGGTGCAACCAGGCTTACGGTGGTGGAGCCCATCACCGGGAGACGGTACCGGTTTGAGCATCCGGGTGCTCTTGTTGCTGTAGACGAGCGGGACAGCTCCTCCTTTGTTGTCATCCCCCACGTGCGCTGGATAAAGACTCCTGTGGTTGCCAGCGCGTCCTCACAGCTCATGGGTACGTCTGCCTTGCTGCTTTCCCCTGCCAGGGCACAGGCCCGGTCCTACCTGGCGCCTTTTGGTCGCCATTTGGAAACTATCTGAGAATTCTTTTCCTTACCCCAGCCTGAAGGCTGGGGCATCATGTCGTCTCCTTCAGGAGGCGGTGCCAAAGCGCGTCTCGGGATAGGTTCTAGGTTAATGGCCATTAGGGTACAGTGCCCAAAAGAGATCTGACATCATTCCTTCGTCCTCATATCTCCTTTCTTGCCACGTTCCTAGCCCCATGCTGGCTTCCCCGCAGGGTGTGCCCCAGCATAGAATGGATGCAGGAGTTGTTTCTTGCCCACGTGTCCGGGAGCAAGGGAGGACGCCTACCCCAGGAACAGGACTGTTCTATGCCCGCTGGCGGGACCATGGAAACGGCCCTCTTGATGCGCCCCGGCCAGGAGATACGTAGCAATATGACCTGGGAAACCCTTCCGGCCCCCGGAGCCGCCGATGAAGGCCGCCTCAAGGCCCACGTAGTTCAGCTTGCCACGGGCGAGCGGTTCAACCACGACCGCCATGGCGAGCCGCTGGGCTATCTGGACAACACCCTCTCTGGCCTCGGCTTGTCGGTCAGCGGCCACACCTTCACCTACGAAGGGCGCCTTGGCATCAACCTCATTGCCCGGAAGGAAGGCGCCGGGGCCCTGGCCCCGCTGCTGCTGTGTGCCCACTACGACACGGTCCAGGGTTCCCCCGGGGCCGACGACAACGCCAGCGGCCTGGCTGCGCTCCTGGAGTGCGCCCGCCTGCTGGCGCCGCTCTCCCTGGGGCGCACGGTGGACTTCGTGGCCCTGGACATGGAGGAGCGCCAGCCTGAGGGCGAGGGCCTGGTGGGGAGCCGCGCCTTTGCCAGGGACGTTGCCCCCGCCCGGCGGTACGCTGGCGTCTATACCCTGGAGATGGTGGGCTTCACCTCGGGGCCCGGCACCCAGCGGATGCCCCCGGGTTTCCCTCTCCTCTTCCCCAGCGCCTATCAGCGTGTTGCCGCTGGCGGTTTCGCTGGCGATGCCCTGGCGGTGGTGACCCGCAGGAGTGACGCCGCCCTTGCCCAGTCTTTGGCCCGTGCTGCCCGGCATCCCCTGGCTGGGCTAGAGATGGTGCTGTTGGAGATCCCGGAAGGCGCTGTGCTCCCCCCCGAACTCTTCCGCAGCGATCACGCCTCCTTTTGGGCCGCAGGCATCCCCGCGGTCCTGCTGACCGACACCGCTGATTTCCGCAATCCTCACTATCATTCCAGCGGCGACACGCCCGACACCCTGGACTACGGTTTCCTGGCCAAGGTTACGGCGACAGTGGCGCTGGCGCTCCTCTCTGAGGCAGCCCAAGCAGGGTGAGGCGCAGGGCAGTCCTTGCCTTTACCAGATTCCGCTGCATTGGCTGTGGTTCTGACCTCTCCCCCTGTGGTCCCCCTCTCCCAGGGGGAGAGGGGGACGATAGAAAAAGGAATCAGTGGGATGCGGCCCTGCCGCATCCCACTGATTCAAGTGTACCTTCTCCGCCTTGCCCATGGGGGAAGAGCCTGTTCCTTCTCTGCGCTCAGGGCAAGCTCTTGAGTGCCGATTCCATCGGGACAAAGCGGGGGGCCAGAGGGGGTTACGACATTAGTAACTATCTCAAAATGCTCCTCGGCACCGTCTCCTGATGGTTATTGAGCAATTACAATGCCATCCACCTTGTCATTCTGAGGAAGGGCCAATGCAATTGGCCCGACCAAATGAATCTCTCACCAGGAGAGATTCTTCGCCGCGCTCCGCTTGCTCAGAATGACATGATGGAAAGTCGCTTTATATAGTCAATGGCCATTAGTGCCAGGCCATGCTCATCGCCACTCCCAAGCCAGCAGGATCCTTCAGGGAATCCTTGATCCATGGGCGGGAGTGTATTACCATTCTGGCATCCGGTAGGGGAGAGGTGAGCAGAGTCTCACCACGATCCATGGTTGCCCGCCGATATCCATGTGCAGGGAGCAAAGGAGGAGCGATGCCTAGACAGTTCCCGAAGGTGGAGTATACCGAGCAGAGCATGCGGGAGGGCATGCAAATAGAGGACGCCAACATCCCCGTGCAGGACAAGATCAAACTGTTGGACGCCCTGTCGGAGACCGGCCTCAAGGAGATTGTCGTTGGCTCTTTTGTCAGCCCGCGCTACACTCCGCAGATGGCCCGCATAGATGAAATTGTCCAGGGATTCCACCCCCAGCCCGGCGTTCGCTACACCTGCCTGACGATGAACGAGCGGGGCATAGAAAGGGCCAAGCAGTATATTCCGCCCCTTTCTCTGGAGCGCCGGGGCCCACCAAGCCTGAGCGTGCCCCTGGATGACATCTTCCAGCGGCGCAACGCCAATCGTCCCCAGTTTGACTCCTTTGAGCAGTGGCCGCGTACCATCGCCAGGGCGCAGGAGCAAGGCGCCAAGGAAGCGGGCATCGGCGTCGGCCACCCTTGGGGCGGCAACTTCATTGGCCGCATCCCCGCCGAAGTGCCGCTGAAGATGCTGGAGAAGGAGCACGAGCTCTGGGACGAGGTGGGGATCAAGGTGACGCATTGCTCCCTGGGCGACACCATGGGGTGGAACATGCCCCACCTGGTGAAGGAAACCCTGGTTACCGTCAAGGAGCGGTGGCCGGAGATAACCAACTGGAGCTTCCATCTGCACAACGCCAGGGGTACCGCCCTGGCCACGGCGTGGACGATCCTGGACGCCCTTTCCCCCGAGGACTCGGTGCACCTGGATGGCACCATCGGCGGGTTTGGGGGGTGTCCCTACTGCGGACATGGCCGCGCTACCGCCATGATGCCCACCGAAGACCTGGTGAATATGCTGGAGGAGATGGGTGTGGACGTGGGTGTGGACCTGGACAAGCTCGTGGAATGCGTGTGGATGGCGGAGGAGATCCTGGCCCGCCCCCTCATGGGCCACGTATCCAAGGCCGGGAGGTCGCCGCGGAACTTCAGTGAGCTCTTCGGGCCGAATATTCCTTTCGTGGAAACCCTGGAGCAGGCGCGGCACTTCCGCCTCGGGAAATCAGCCTACGAAGGCGGCATCTACCCCTGGCGGGAGCCGATCACCAGCCCCTACCGCGACCGGCTGGAAAAGGGGTTGCCTGCCTACGAGATTGAGGGAGACTGGCCCTGGAACCAGGACTTCTTCCCCAAACCTTCTGGCAAGAAGTAGCCTGGCAATCCCAATACTCAAACCCAGGCCAGGTGGAGCGCTGAGTCAGCTTGTTCAGTGCTCTGCCTGGCCTGGTGCGCCAATACGGATCTACCCGGAAACGGCGTTTCGCACCTCGGCGTGATGGTCAGATACGAAATAACGTATCCCCCTCTCCTATCCCTCACCCTCCGGCGCCGGCTCGGCATCTATTGTCTCGCCCCGTAGCTCCGCCAGGGCGCGCTGCGCAGCGACGCGGAAGATGGGGTAGGGCGCCGCGCCGGTGAACCCGGCCTTCCCAATGATGAACCCGGGGATGCCCTGGAACCCAATGCGCCTTCCGTAGTGGAACTGCTGGAAGACCTCTTCCCGGTAGTGGCCCGACTTGAGACGCTCCTCCAGCTCCGCCCAGTCTAGCTCGCACGCCTTCGCCAGGGCCTCCAGCACGGCGAAGTCCCCGATGTCCTTCCCGTCATCCCACAGGGCAGAGTAGCACAGCTTGTGGAAGGCCTCAAACTTGCCGTGCTCCTTGGCGTACTCCGTGGCTTCCAGGGCGGGCACGGAGTAGGGCGTCTTGGCAGGCCGCCGCATCCTCGTCAGCCCCGCCTCCATGGCGGTGGAGCGCATCGGCTCCCTCAGCTCATTGCCTCCCTCCGCCGGCCGGATGATGCCCCCTGGGGGGAGGTCTGGCCGCAGCAGGAAAGCCATGCCTGTAATGTCCAGGGGGAACTCTTCTTTCAGCTTTTCGAGCCTTGCCAGGCCGATGTAGCACCAGGGTCAGATGTAGTCATACCAGACGAAGACGGGGATGATGGGATTGCTGCTGCTCTGGCTCATGCCCCCTCCTTTGTTTCCCCATGGCGACGCAGGCCCTGTGATCTCTGCACGTGGCGAAGATAGCTGTATTGTGGCAGAGGACTAACCCTTTGGCAAGGGCGAGGGGCCCAGGGGGCAAGTTTGCAAACGGCCGGGCCCTCCTTGCCGTTAGCCCTCCCCTGTAAATGAGATGAGGATGCGTTGTGGGGCCGTGTATACTGAAAAGCGATTGCCCTTCCTTCAAGTCATCAGGAGCAGGAGAGTGTTTTGCCGATGAGTGCCCGCGAGGCGCCAGGGAGACGTAGAGGCCTTTACTATGGTTGGTGGATCGTTGCCAGTGGAGTTCTGGCGGGGCTGCTGCGCAATGGAAGCTTCGGCATGGGCGCCGGGGCTTTCTTTTTGCCCATCGCACGGGAGTTCAATACCACCCGGGCGGCGGTGTCCTGGGCCTTTGCCCTCATTCGCATAGAGGGCGGCGTCACCGGCCCCATAGAAGGGTATCTGATAGACAAGTTTGGCCCGCGAAAGATCATGGTCGTAGGGTGGATTGTCTTTGGCCTTGGCTTCATTGCCCTGAGCAGGGTGCACTCCCTCACCCAGTTCTACGTGGCCTTCGTGATCACTGCCGTTGGGACCAGCCTCTCTGGCTTCTTGCCCACGGCGGCCACGGTGGTGAACTGGTTCTCGCGATGGCGGGGGACGGCCATCGGTATTGTCCTGGCGGGAAACAGCCTGGGGGGTGTGCTGGTACCCGTCGTGGTGATCTCCATTGAGAGCTTCGGCTGGCGCGCCACCGCCGCCGGCTCTGGCATGCTGATGATGGCTCTGGGCGTGCCTCTTTCGCTGGTGATGCGCCGCCGCCCCGAGGACTACGGCATGCAGCCCGATGGCGCTCCCGCAGGAGGATCGGCGGCTGCATCTCCGTGGACCGAGTCCCAGCAGGGTCCCACGCTCCCCCTCGCCGCCGATGCGCCTGACTTCACCATCGGGCAGGCCATGCGAACGCCAGCCTTCTGGCTTCTAGCGGCGGCCCATTCCAGCGGGCTAACGGCGTGGTCGGCCGTCTCGGTCCACCTGATCCCGGCCCTGGTGGACAGAGGTTTCTCTGAGGCCCAGGCCGCCACCATTGTAGGGTTCCAGGCCCTGGTGGCCACGGTAGGCAGGCTTAGCGGCGGCTACTTGGGGGACCGGTATGGGCAGAAGCGGGTGCTTGTGGCGGCGTTTCTCTTCCAGGGAGCAGCGATGGTGGTGCTGGCCTTCACCACCATATGGCTGCATGCCATCATATTCGCCGTGCTCATGGGCATTGGCTTTGGGGCCCGTGGCCCGCTTCAGACGGCGCTGCGTAGCAACCTCTTTGGCACAAGGCATTTCGCGATCATCAGTGGGGCCATGGAGCCGCTGATCATGGTGGCTTCCGTGGCCGCCCCGGTGCTGGCGGGCCTGGCCTTTGACCTCCAACACAGCTACCGATGGGCCTTCTTGGCAATCGGTGCGGTGAACGCCCTGGGCGTTCTGTTTATCTTGCCCATCAGGCAGCCAAAGGTCCCAAAGAAAGAGGCCGTCCTCGTAGCCTAGAAGGAACAAAAGGCAGAGACGACTGAGGCACAGCGAGGCCGCGCCTCAGTCGTCTCTATCCTTGGTGGACAAGCTACAGTGTACTTAGTAACTATCTCAAAACTCTTGTGTACCGCCCCCTGAAGGGGGCGGCTTCAAGCCGCAGCCTTCAGGCTGCGGTGAAAAAAGCTATTCTGAGATAGATACTTAGTAACTATCTCAGAACTCCCTTTGGCCCCGCCCGCTGAAGGTCTCCAGCTAAATAACATACCTGTTTTCTAACGAAGCTTTGACCCTCATCCCAACCTTCCCCCAAGGGGGAAGGAGCCTTTCCTCTCCCTTGGGAGAGGATGAAGGTGAGGGTCAGGCGCTTGCAGGAAAAGGCAAGCTATTTTGTCAAAGGCCACAAGGGGGCGGCGCCGAAGGGAGTTCTGAGACAGTAGACTAGGGCGCGCCGCTGGCGGGGGCCTTTGCCAGGGCCTCCATCTGGCGCAGGATGCCAGCGATGACCGCCCTGTACTCGTCCATCACCTTCTTGCTGACCAGCACCGTAGGGCGGTCCTCTTTTCGGTACTCCTGGCGCAGTTCCAGGTGGCCCAGGAACTCCACCCCCGCCTCTTGGGCTAGCTCCTCGCCCGCGCCCCGGCCAAACACGTCGCCGGACATGTTCTCCACCACCCCCAGCACCGGGACGTTCATCTTGCGGATCATGTTGATGGAGCGCTTGGCGTCCAGCTTGGCCAGGCGCTGGGGCGTGGTGACGATGACAAAGCCGTCCATCTGGAGCGTCTGCATCACCGTCAGGGGCGCATCGGAGGTGCCCGGCGGCAGGTCCACGATGAGGTAGTCCAGGTCGCCCCAGTTGGTGGACTCCAGGAACTGGTTAATGACGTTGTGGATCATGGGCCCCCGCATGACGATGGCCTCGTCCTCGTTCTGTTGCAGATAGCCCATGGACATGACCTTCACGCCCCAGGCCTGGGCCGGGGTAAATATGCCCCCGGCGTAGGCGGGTGCTTCCTGGGCCTCGATGACCTTGTGGGCGTTAGGGCAGTCAATGTCCACGTCCAGCAGGCCCACGGCCAGCCCCTGCTGGGCCAGGGCCACAGCGAGGTTGACGGCCACGGTAGTCTTGCCTACGCCCCCCTTGCCGCTGTACACGCCCACCTTCGCCTTGATGTGGCCGATGCGGTCGCTGATCTGGCGGCGCTGCTGCCAGCTTCGCTTGATGGCCTCCAGGCGCGCCTGCTCCTGCGGGTTCATGCTCCTGGGGGGCCGCTGCTGTTCTGTCATGGCTTCCTCGTACGAGGGGTCTCCTGGTGATAAGGAAAGGCACACCTTCAGGGCCAAGGCGCGCCTTGCCCCTGCACCGTTTCGCCCTACAGTAGATGCGAGAGCTAGATGCCGAGGATCTTCTTGCCGTCCTCCGTGAGCATGTCTGGGGACCAGGGCGGGTCAAAGACCATCTCCACCGTCACGTCCTCCAGTCCTTCCAGCTCGGCGATCGCCCACTCCGCCTGCTGAGCGATGTACGGGCCCATCCCGCAACCGGGGGCGGTGAGCGTCATCTGCACATGCACCTCGTTGTCATCGCTGACGTGCACATCGTAGATAAGGCCCAGGTCCACGACGTTGACCGGGATCTCGGGGTCGTAGACGTCCTTGAGCTTTTCCAGGATTTGTTCCTTGGTGACCTTGGACATAGCAACTCCCTGTGGGAATATGAAGTGTGTGAGACATGCCTATTGTAGCAAAGGAGAAGGCTCCGGGTCAATTCCGCATAGCTTTTCTGCATAGTAAGCGTTTATACTCCCTGACGGCTAGCCAATGACCTCCATCTCTTCTTCTCGCAGGGTGGCGCGGGCCTCTATGCCACCCAGGGGCCACTCAAAGACCACCTGCCACTGCCTCTGGCCATCCGCCGTCACCGGGGCCTCTGCCGACACTTTGCCGATGCGTCCGTGCTCTACTGACCGCGGGTTGATGACCCGTACCCTTGTGCCTGGTATCAGGCTCTGTCCCGTCACGGATTGCTCCTTCCCCTATTGCTGCTCCAGCACCGCGGCCATGAGCGCCTCGGCCCCCGACTTGTCCGGGGCGATGGTGATAAACAGCACGCTGCCGATGGGGGCGGCCACCAGATAGGCGTCCCCCAGGTCCCGGGCCAGGACGTCGCGCCCTGAGACCTGCGTCCCCTTTTCCAGGCCCGCCTGGTTGGCAAAGCTGTTCAGAAAGAACCCCAGCAGGAAGCCAGGGTAGCTGGACTTTGCGGCGGCGATGACGCCCACGCCGTGCTGCTTGAAGTACGTAATGTCCACGTGCTCGGGCGCGACCAGGGGCTGCTGGGCGTAGGCTACGAAGACGCCCTGGGTGATGTTCAGAGACCCCATGGCCTGGGGGACTCCTTTCAGGTCCAGCCCCAGATTGGCCGATGCCTGCTCCAGCACCGAGCCGGTGGTCCTGGCAAAGCCCACGGCGATGGGCTGCCCTGGCGCGCTCTCTGGCATCATGCGCAATAGCTGCCACGAGTCGGTATACGCCCGGGAGAAAGGCAGGCCATCGCCCAACTGAATGGAGGATTTTAGTTTGCCGGGCCAGTCGCCGCTGCCGTAGACCAAGCCCAGGGTGCTGCCGCTGGCCCACGCCTCGGTGAGGGGACGTCCCCGAGCAAGCTGCGCCACGGCCTCGGCCTCCTGCTCGCTGGTAAGGGTTGCCTGGACGCCCAGATGGTCCACCGTGGGCCCCACGGCCAGGGTGATACTCTTGAGGGCCACAGATGCGCCCAGGGAGGCAAAGGCTGGGTTGCTGGATAGCGAGAGGGCGGGGTCTGCGAACCAGGAGGTGGGCACGGGCACCGTTGCTCCCTGGCTAATGTAGACATAGGCGCTGAGGTCGGCCTTGGGGACTCTGGCCTCGGCGAAGCCCGGCGGCAGGGCGGGATCGCCCTGTACGGGGCCGGACGAGCAGCCCAGGGCCAGCAGCATGGAGGCGGCCAGTGGGGCAAGCAGAACGAGGGGCGTGCGCACGGGTTTCTCCTGGAGTTGGTATCACTCTTTAGAACGGCGCAGCGAGGCCGCTGTCAGAGGCCACGACAGTCCCCTCCCGCGTGCCACGCAGCGGCATGGTGACCAGGCGGCCCCGCACTAGCTCATGCCGCTCCCTGCCGCGCGGCAGGCGGATAAGCTCTTTGGCGGTCATGAGGGGAGGGCAGGTGGTCATGGGTCCCTCCAACGCTCAGGGACAGGATAGCACAGGGCAAGGAGCTTCGAGGCGGACCTAACCACGGAGGTTCTCTTGCATATAGGTGTAGACCAGTTTTAGACTATCTGGCGACCTTGCTTGGTGAGGTTGCCAATGCCAGAGTTCTACCGAGTCGTCGTAGATAGAGAAGGAGATTGAACCAGTGAGTGTCACTGCTGGAGATTCGGTTTTCGCCGCCTCCCCTTCAATAGATTCTGTCCCTGAGCCGTTTCAGCAAATGCAAAACCAAGGGCTACAGTCTGACGAAAAGTATCATCAGTTACTTCAAGAAAAAGAGTTAGCCGTTCATCATCAGAAAGCGCGTTCACCAGCTTTCTCCATACGCGAGGGTGTTTCGCTTGATACTTTGACAGCGCGTGAACTAGAGGCACTTCTTCGGGCGAAAATGAAGGAAGGAATGAAGGAAGTGCGAGCGTATATCGCCCGCACTTTAACACCTGAGCCTTCGTTAGCTGAATTGGTGGCATTACGGAACTCCTTGAATAGGAGAATCAGGAGACTCGCTAAATCAGGTAAAGACTAGCGGAAGCTACACCCAGATGCAACACCTACAGACCTTACAGATTGTCCAGGGTGAGGAGCCAACGCTTACCATCGTGACTGATGCCTCTGACGGTGTGAGCAAGGCAGACATGGAGGCGGTGCACACTACCGAGCCGCAACTAATCACTTGCCCCCGTTGCGGTTCGCCCCAGGTCATGAAGTACGGCATACGCAACGGGCAGCAAGAGTACATCTGCAACTTCTGCCGTCGGAAGTTTAATGGGAAGCAAGCGCCTTTTGGGATGCACTTCACCGCCAGCCAAATCGGGGCAGCGATTGCTCTCTACTACGACGGGCTGTCTCTGAGCGATGCCAGCAGGAATATGGCGAGCGTTCACCAAAGCACCGTGAATCCTGCCACAGTCTACAAATGGCTGATGAAGTACACCGAGAGGGCAATTGTCTACTTCGCTCCATCCAGGCCCAAGGTATCGGATGTCTGGATTGTGGATGAAACAGTGGTAGGAGTACGGGGGCAGGCTACTAAGGCCACAGACCCGAACACCATGTGGTTCTGGGACATCATTGACCAGGACACCCGCTTCCTCTTGGCTTCGCATCTCTCCCAGCGCCGCAACCTGGGCGATGTGGTCAAGCTAATGACTTGGGCCGGGGAGAAGGCTGGGAAGGCCCCGAAAGTCATCATCTCCGACAGCATGACCGCCTATCCGGATGGGATAGAGCGAGTGTTTGGCGCAGACTCCAAGCACATCCAGTACAAGGGGCTTACGGCTGAGGTCAACGGCAACCTGATAGAGCGGTTCCACGGGACACTCAAAGAGCGTGTAAAAGTCGTGCGAGGCTTCAAGACGCCCGAAACGGCGTACCTGATCCTGCAAGGCTTTTTGGTCAACTACAACTACTTTCGTCCGCACATGAGCTTGGGCAACAAGACGCCTGCCGAGGCAGCAGGGCTAGATTTGCCCGTGAAGTCATGGGTGGACGTGGTAGACATGGAGGGAGAGGCATGAGTACAGAAATCTCTGAGGCTAGAATTAGAGAAATTGTGCAGGAAGAACTTGCGGGGCCTATGGTTTTTTTGGCTGGCGTAATAGCTGAAAGTACCAAACGCCTCCAACAATCTTGCTCTCAATGTGGTGATGCATTCCAAGCCAAGTCAAATCCCCAGAAACCTTTGTCCCAAACTTCTTCTGAAGTTCGCTAAGGTGATAGGCGGTGTTGGGATGTTTTACAAACCAGTCTAAGAGTTGAGGATTATCAGTCATGGAAGCGGCCTCAAAGGTTTTCCGTGAAATAGGCATTCTGGTGTCCTTGTGAGGATTACGCTTATTCTACCATGCTTCCACCGATAAGCAAGAGAACCACCACGGAACAGGGCTTGCCAGCGGCGTTTGGTTAGAGTATTCTACTCTGATTTGCCTGCGGTCTGCCAATGTTGTGGAAACTTTCCCTGGCGTAACGGAGGGTGGTATGACTAACTACGAGCGACTTGGCGAAGGATTGAAACTGTACCGCGATGCTGTGCGACCCTTTGTGGTTGAGCACTTGCGTAGAGCGTTTCCCCAAGACGATTGGATGGAACATGCCGTCTTTCCGTACCTTAGGCCGAATCAGGCCGATAGTCTTCGGACGGCCATCAGCCGTGCTTCTGCTGCAGGCCTGTTTGAAACGCCTAAGAAAGCAGAAGACCATCTTGACCTGCAACACTTGGGGCCTATAGTACGTGGAAACTGGGAACGGGTTTTCAAGACTGTACTGGGTGGCACCCAAGTTATCGGCTACATTCAGGAGGCCGGGATAGCCAGGAACGCGTGGGCTCACCCGGCGCCCGAAGACCTTCCGACCGCCGACGTCAATCGGGCCTTGGACTCTTGTGCAAGGGTGCTGGCGCTGGTCGACCGTACAATAGAGACCAAGGTAATTGCCTTACGAGACCAGGGACTGTCCGGCACAAGATCTGAAGTGCAACTAACAATACCAGGGAATGCGTCGTCACAAGACACGGCGGATAGGAAAGAGTCGGCGCCAGCTCCAGCTTCCTATGCACATGTCCCTCCTGGCGTTTTGGCTAGCGCCGAGGCAACCGGGGAAAACGCAGCCGCTGAAAATGGAGGATACGACTTCCCCGATGCTTTTGGGCTGTGGCAAAGCTTGCGCAACTATCTTCGGACTGAAGTAGAGTGCGACCCGCCTGAGAATCTACAAAACAATCCACAAGTAGAAGTGCGCGTAGTAATCAAGAATGTAAGTCCCGCTGCGCCAGGCTGGCCTCAGATCGTTTTTGAGGACATTCAAGTCAGCGCCTCACGCCCGGGTCACACTACTGGCGGACGAATCAATACGAAGCTAGAAAGCGGCGGGTCCACGGTTCAGGTCTTAAAGTACCAATACTCCGAACTCGCGGCAGTCAGGTTTCACGTGACTGCTCGCCTCTCCCTTGAGTCCTTCTTCTCATTTCAAGAGGACACTGCGGTGTCAGTGAAGCTCACAAAGCCATTGGTCATACCTTACTTGCGGGCCTTTAATGAACTGGAAATACATAAGGTTCTTGACACCATTCTGGTATCCGTTGCTTTACCTGCCCCTGAAACTACGTTTGCTGAAATCCAGAGAACCGTCAACTCCATAAATGGGGCCATGACTTGGGTTAAAGAAACCCAGGGGAAGCTTCAGGCGATGCACTACTCTCTTGGTGAGGACTTTTCAAAGCAGCAACAAGCTGCTTACCAGTATTTGATACACCTGGGCGCTGTTGCCGAGAAGCTCAAGTCCGCATTTGGTTCAACTCTAACAGAAGATCTTGCGGAAAGCCTGGCAGCGGTCAGTGACCTTTTTGCGGAACGAAATGCGGTCAATGTCCTCACGGAAGGTCTCATGGATGATTATGCTCTGTCGGATGAAGAGGTCGGGTACATGTACCATCAGCCCAAGTGAGAGGTCTCGTTCTGCCTCTCCCCGCCCGCGGGCCGGCGCCGCTCCTGGCAGGCGGGGCGCTCCCCAAGGGGCGTCAGCTTCCTGGCTCCACCCTGGCTATCCCGTCCACGCGGTCAAAATCGGTGTCGTAGCTGTAGACCTCGGTGAGGCCCAGGGACTCCATGTAGGCTGCGTTGAAGGCATCGGCGAAGCCAATGTTTCTCTGGCAGTACAGGTCAAAAGCTCGGGCGTAGAGGGACTTTCGGGGGAGTCTAAGGCCACGCAGGGCGATGATAGGCAAGAGCAACTGACGGATGCGCTCCCGTGGGAGGTCATACTGGCGGGGCGACTGCAAGGTGAAGACGGTCTCAAAGATTACGAAGTCGGAAGTTACCACCACTTCCTTACCCTGCTCCACCCGCAAGAGGAGTGCCTGGCACGCCTGGGCTTTTTCCTCGTCATCCCTGGTAAGGTGCCGCAAGAGAATGTTGGTATCCAGAAACCGAGGCATCTAAGCGCCCCCAGATACTTCTTGTGCAATCTCCTCTTCCACCTCTGCCCTCATCTTGCGGTAATCTTGAGGCTTCCCTTTCGGCTTGACTGCTCCGAAGCTGGACAGCACTGGAGACTGGACGGGCCGCAGCCGCACCTCGCCATTGACCAGCTCAAAGGCAACCCTGTCCTTCGGCCTGATTTTCAGCGCCTTCCTCAGCTCTTTAGGAATGGTGACCTGGCCTTTCTGGGTAACAGTGGTAACGAACCCATCCATCATTACCTCTCAGAGGCGTAATACTCTTTGTGGCATCAACTCTACCAGACACGGGTATTACTCGCAATGGCATGTGGTAGCTTGGCAAAGGCAGATTGCCAACCTCATCGCCTACCTCCTCCCCCGCCTCCCTCCGCTGGGCCTCGCCTTGGGCGGGGCGCTCCCCCAGGGCGACGCCCCCCGGGCCCGTGCTGGCTCCCCCGCCGCCTCCACCTTGGCCTGCTCGTCCAGCACCTGAATCTTGCGCAGCTCCAGGACCTCGTCCCGCAGCAGCGCCGCCTTCTCAAACTCCAACGCGCGGGCCGCCTCCTTCATCTGCGCCTCCAGGTCCTTGATCACCCGCACCATCTCCTCCCGGGACAGTTCTCGCCGGGTGGTGTAGGTAGCCCTGGTCTCTGCCAGCGCCTTCACCCGGTCGGTGATGTCGCGCACCGCCTTGCGGATGCCCTCCGGCACGACGCCGTGCTCCTGGTTGTACGCCTGCTGGATGGCGCGGCGGCGCTCCGTCTCGTCAATGGCCGCCTTCATGGAGTCCGTCACCTTGTCGGCGTACATGATGACGTGGCCGTTGACGTGGCGCGCCGCCCGGCCCATGGTCTGTATTAGCGACGACTGCGACCGCAGGTAGCCCTCTTTGTCGGCGTCCAGGATGGCCACCAGGCTCACCTCCGGCAGGTCCAGGCCCTCCCGCAGCAGGTTGATACCGACCACCACGTCGTACACGCCCAGGCGCAGGTCCCGCAGGCGTTCGCTGCGGTCCAGGGTCTCCACCTCCGAGTGCAGGTACTGGGTCTTCACCCCCATCTCCACCAGGTAGTCCGTCAGCTCCTCGGCCATGCGCTTGGTGAGGGTGGTCACCAGGCAGCGCTCGCCCTGCTGGACGCGCTGGTGGACCTGCTCTAGCAGGTCGTCAATCTGGCCCGTGGTCGGCTTCACCTCAATGGTCGGGTCCAGGAGGCCCGTGGGGCGAATGACCTGCTCGGCCACCTGTCCCGCTTTGCGGAACTCATAAGGCCCCGGCGTCGCCGATACGTACACCACCTGGTTGACATGGGCCGTGAACTCGTCAAAGCTCAGCGGGCGGTTGTCCAGGGCCGAGGGCAGGCGGAAGCCGTACTCCACCAGG
>JACQUH010000082.1 GCA_016210375.1 Chloroflexota bacterium | reverse complement strand
GGTAGTAACTCCTTTGCCGCACCCCTACCTTACTCCTCCCCCGTCAAGGGGGAGGAAAGAAGTGGCGAGGGGACATCGTCGCGTCTCCCATGTTCCTTCCCCCCTTGCGGGGGAAGGTTGGGATAGGGGGTAAACGCCTGCCCACAAAGGCATCCCTCTTTAGTCCGTGACCATAAGGGTGTGGCTTGCTGCGGCCCAAGCAACCGCACCCTTCAGGGCGCGGTTTGGGATTCCCTTCCCTATCACCCCCTGCAATCCCTTCTGCCTTCCTATACAATGGTGGACATCATCCTTTGATACGGACAACCTCATGCCACGAAACTACTGGATGCTTGTTATCACCCCGGAGAACTTCGCCGTGACCCGCAGCCTGGGCTACACGGTGCAGGGGTTTACCGCCCTGAGCCGCAAGAAGGCGGAGCGCATGGAGGCCGGCGACCGCCTGCTGTACTACCTTTCTGGCGCACAGCAGTTCGCCGCCACCGCCACGGTGGCGTCCACCATCTTCGAGGAGCACACACCCCTGTGGAGGTACCACAAGGAGGGCGAGGATTTCGCCTACCGGATCCAGATCAAGCCCGAGGTGGTCCTGGATGACCCCGCCTCCTTCCTGGACGCCAGGGAGATTGGCCCGCGCATGGAGTACGTGAAGCGGTGGGTCCCGGAAACGTGGCCCCTGGCCTTTGTGGGGGAGCTGCACCTCATCCCTCGCAAGGACTTCTCCCTTGTTGAGGAGGAGATGCGCAAGGTGGCCAACCGCCGCCGACGGTCGCAGGCGGCGGTGTAATTTTGGAATACGATAGGGCGCAGCCTGGACTGCGCCCATCGTATTGCCGTGCCAGTGGTCCCTCTCCCAGGGGGAGAGGTTCACACCCCCATCTCGCCTCGTTTGAGGCCGAGGATGTAGTCCATCTGCGCCTGGTGCTGGGCTTCGTGGTGAGAAGCGATGTACAGGTAGTTGGCGTAGGTGGGATTCGGGTGGTCGGGCCGTACTGGGGCGTTGATCCTGGAGAGGTCAAAGGCCCTGACCACCTCAATCGTCTTCTCCTGCACCCGCGCTCCGTAGGCGAGCAACTCGTCCTTGGGCGGGATGGGCCAGTCGGCCACCTGCTGGGGCGTCCAGGAGTTGCCCGTCTCGCCGAACCAGCCCTGGGGGGCGCCAGGGTGCGGCTCCGGCATCTTCCACTTCCTGTTCCAGCCTTCCGCACTCCAGACGTCCTCTGCGCCGTTCCCCAGCCATTGATGGATGTACCTGTCCTCGGTGCGGATGGAGTGAAACAGCAGGAACCCCACGGGGTTTGCAAAGGGGGCTGGCCGCCAGGCGAGGTCCTCCTGGCTGAGGTCTTTGACCGTATTAAGGGTGGCGTTGCGGGCGCGAGTCATGGAGGTGATGACAAAGTCGCGGATGTCCATGAAGGCTCCTTATGGGAGGCGATCGCCTTGGTGGTTTGGAATTCTTGTCATTCTGAGACCTTGTGAAGCAATGGTCTGCCGGGCCAACTGAGACGGCAATTGTCATTCTGGAGCGAAGTGGTCAAGCGACCTTAGCTTTCTATAGGATTCCGCTTCGCGAAGAATCACTCACCACTGACGCCTTCCAGAGGGCCGCGGCAGCGGCCCGTCGCTTGCTAGGTTTTTTCCACAGGCTCTGAACTGAGTCCCGATGGCGCCGGGACATCGGCGAAGAATCTAAGGCGCTGGGCGAGGGCAAGGTTGCGTGTACAGGACAGGCGTCTTATATGCATTCGTTCGGGCCGATGCCATCGGCCCTCCCTCAGCATGACAGCAACTCGCTCGCCTCATGGCGGCTCCAATTGCTTTGTCCACACATTCTCAGAATGCCAATAGAACCTATCCCCTGCTCCCGCTGGGCGCAGGCGCAGTACGGGAGGACCGGAACTCCTCCCGAGGGCCCTCGTCCAGGGAGTAGTTAGTGTCCAGGAGATCCTGGATGCGGGCCAGCTCTTCCGTGGTGAGCGGCAGCGCGTCGGAGGCGCGGGCGTACTCCTTCAGGTCAGCCTCGCTGGTGATGTTGGGCAGCACCGAGGAGACCGTCGGCTGGGCCAGGCAAAACTGGATGGCGGCCTGGGCCAGGGTCCGTCCTGTATCCTGGGCCAGGAACAGCAGGCGCTGGCGCTTCTCCATGGCCTGGCGCAGCCACTGGGCGCGGCGCAGCCCCCTGTGGTCCCCCGGCTCAAAGGAGGGGACCTCCACGAACTTGTCCGTCAGGATCTCCGAGGCGTGGGGCACGCGGGCCAGCAGGCCGACGCCCGTGCGCCGGGCCACCGGGAAGAAGGCGCGGCCTGGGTCCGGCTCCAGCAGGCTGTAGATGATCTGGAGGGACGCGATGCGCCGCTCCTCCATGGCCGCCACCCCCTCCTCTTCCCAGCCGATGTCCGGCCCCAGCGCCACGCCGTAGTGGCGCACCTTGCCCTCTTGCACCAGGTCCTCCAGCAAAGCGAAGAGGTCATCGCTGTGGAGAGCGTCCATGCGGGGGTTGTGGAGCTGATACAGGTCAATGTAGTCGGTATTCAGGCGGTGCAGGCTCTCCTCGCAGGCCTTGCGCACGAACTCCGGCGTGAAGTTCTGCGGGCGCTCCCGGTGGCCTGCCCTGGCCGGGAAGGTGTAGAAATCGTAGCCAAACTTGGTGGCGATGAGGATCTCGCTTCGCCTGCGGGGGAAGGCCCTGGCCAGCAGGGTCTCGCCCAAGCCCTCGCCGTAGGTGTCGGCGGTATCGTAGAAGGTGATCCCTTCTTGGAGCGCCTGCTGGAGCAGCAGGGCGCCCTCCCGCTCTGTCATCTTGCCCCACCAGCCGGTGGTGACGGTCCAAACGCCAAAGGCAATCTCCGAGGATTGCAGGTCTGTGGGGCCGAGCCGGCGGTACTTCACGGTGCAACACTCCTCTGGGTTTCGTTTCCGGGGTGGGATACACCATTATACAGGAGGAGGAGGAAGAAATGAGGCGGAGGGGTCGCGCCATGGACCATGTCAGAGCAGGGGGCGCCAAGAGAGCGAAATGCTCTGCCCCACCAATTGACGTTGCCCTGCCCAGAAGGTACGATGCAAAGGGGACATCAGTCCCTGCAACGGCCAGGTACCTGCGAAGGAGGATGCATGTACTCAAGCCTCATCGGCATGGTAGAGAAGGCCCAGCGGTACGCCCAGGAGAAGGACCGGGTGAGCTTCACCCAGTTCAGGGCCTCTATCCGGGGCGAGCACGATAGCTACCAGATAACCTATGAGGACGGCGCGTGGCGCTGCACATGCCAGCACTTCGGCGGGGGGAAGGTGTGCAGCCACACCATGGCCATGGAGCGCATCCTGGACGGGATGCTTCCTGTAGTGTCTGCGGCCAAGGTGTAGGCAGCCGTCGGGTATCCCCTGGTCCGGGATACCATGCAAACACGGCAAACCGCAGTGCGGTTTGCCGAGGGGATATTGTATTTCCAAAAGCCCCTGTCTCTCGCAAGACAGGGGCTTTGATTTTGCCCAGGAATGCAGCGCTCGTGTAGTGGTTCGCACGTTTCGTTCGTGATGTAAGGCCTACGAGCGTGTTTTCAAATGTCATTCTTGTATCTTACTGAGGAGGGTGGTGAGAAGATTGGTGTCATTCTGAGGGAGGGCCGAACGCCCGACCGAAGAATCTTATATGCTTGCAAGATGGGATCTGCCAATGAGTGACGCATCCTTCGGCAGACAAGATTCTTCGCTTCGCTCAGAATGACCTATTCGGAACCCTTTGGAAACACGCTCTAAAGCACTGCACCAGGCTGCCTTGGACATCTCCCTCTCCGTGCGGAGAGTCCCTACACATAGGGACTCCCGTGCGGGAAAGGGGTCAGGTCGGACCAGGTAACGAAGCGTTAGAGCCAGTACACGACATCGGACTCCGATATCGGATTGTGTTTGCTCAGGACGGTGTGGTACCATGCCTCCCATTCGCGGGCAAGCGGTCTGCTTTTTCCCGAGCAGACCACCCCGCGGCAGGAGGAAGGAGATCGCCCATGTCAACGGAGAGCAAGCCGCCACCGGCGCTCCTTAGGCGCCGCGCAATGCAGTTTGTCATACTGCTCGGCGTCGTGAGCCTCTTGAGCGACATGACCTATGAAGGGGCGCGGTCTTCCATGGGGCCGTTCCTTGCCCTCCTTGGCGCAAGCGCAACGGCAGTGGGTGTGGCCGCAGGTTTCGCAGAGTTCCTTGGATACGCCCTGCGGTTCATCACGGGGCATCTGGCGGACAGGACGAAGCAGTACTGGCTTCTGACCATCCTTGGCTACAGCATCAACCTCTTCGCGGTGCCGCTGCTGGCGCTGGCGGGGAACTGGCAGATTGCCGTGGGGCTGATGATGGCAGAGCGCATCGGCAAGGCCATCCGCTCTCCAGCCAAGGACGCCATGCTCTCCCACGCCGCGCGACAGGTGGGCGCCGGCTGGGGCTTCGGACTGCACGAAGCCATGGACCAGACCGGCGCGGTCCTTGGACCCCTGGTGGTCGCTGCCCTGGTGGCCATCCGGGGCGAATACCGCGTTGGGTTCGCTGTCCTGCTCATCCCTGCCGCCCTCGCCCTCGCCACCCTGCTGATCGCCCGCTTCTCGTACCCCCGTCCCTCAGAGCTGGAGCCTGCCGCCCGCCCCCTGGAGAGCAAGGGCTTGCCCAGGGTCTTCTGGCTCTACCTGGGGATTGCGGCCCTCGTCGCTGCCGGCTATGCCGATTTCCCCCTGATCGCCTTTCACTTCAAAACGGCGGCGGTAGCCAGCGATGCCGCTATCCCCCTCTTCTATGCCCTGGCTATGGGCGTAGACGCCGTGGCGGCCCTGGTCTTCGGCAGGCTCTTTGATCGCGGCGGTATCCCCGTCCTCGCCATTGCCGTTCTCCTTTCGGCGGCCTTTGCCCCCCTGGTGTTTCTGGGCGGCTTTGGGCTTGCCCTCGCGGGCGTGGCGCTGTGGGGCGTCGGCATGGGCGCACAGGAGTCCATTGTTCGCGCAGCCATTGCAGATATGGTGCCAGCGGAACGGAGGGGCGCCGCCTACGGCACCTTTAACTCCGCCTTTGGCATAGCCTGGTTCCTGGGCAGCGCCACGATGGGCATCCTGTACGACCTCTCGGTGCCCCTCCTGGTGGCGTTCTCTGTGGCCCTGCAGGGAAGCGCCGTGGCCGGCTTCCTCCTGCTGCGGAGAGCGGCGCGACAGCCCACCGGCGCGGGACTGGCAGCCTCCTGAGAGGCGACGAAGAGGGGAGCGCAGAGGAGCAGCCGCCCCCCCGACACTCTCCTTAGTTAGCTTACATTGCCAGGACGGAGCGAGCGTTAGCCTTCGTACCTGCGGAAGACCAGGCAGGCGTTCTGGCCGCCAAAACCAAAGCTGTTGGACAGGACCACCCGTACGTCCTTCTTACGGGCCTGGTTGGGCACGCAGTCCAGGTCGCAGTCCGGGTCGGGGTACTGGTAGTTAATAGTGGGATGGATGACGCCCTCCAGGATGGTCTTGACGCAGGCCACGGCCTCCATGGCTCCGGCACCGCCTAGGGCGTGGCCGATCATGGATTTCGTGGAGCTGATGGGGACCCGATACGCCTGCTCGCCGAAGGCCAGCTTGATGGCCTTGGTCTCGGCGGCGTCGTTCAGGGGGGTGGAGGTGCCGTGGGCGTTGATGTAGTGCACCTCGGCGGGGGTCACGCCGGCGTCCTCCAGGGCCAGGCAGATGGTCCTGGCCGCCCCTTCGCCGCTCTCCTCCGGCTGCACTGGATGGTAGGCGTCGGAGGTGGCGCTGTAGCCCGCTACCTCGGCCAGAATAGCGGCCCCGCGAGCCAGGGCGTGCTCCTGGCTCTCCAGTATCAAGATGGCGGCGCCCTCCCCTGGCACAAAGCCATCCCGTTGTGCGTCAAAGGGACGACTTGCAGCCTGGGGATCCTCGTTGCGACTGGTCAGGGCGCGCATGACGCAGAACCCCGCCAGCCCCAGTGGGCTGATGCCTGCCTCGGTGCCGCCTGCGACCATGACGTCCGCCGCCCCACGGCGGATGACCTCTACGGCGTCGCCGATGGACTGGGTAGAGGCGGCGCAGGCGGTGGCAACGGTGGAGGAGTAGCCCTTGGCTCCCAGCAGGCGGCTCACCGTGGCCGCGGCCATGTTGGGCAGGATCATGGGGAAAAAGAAGGGGGAGATGCGCAGTCCCCCTTTCTCCACCAACACGCGCATGGCCTCATCAATGGTGGGGAAGCCACCGTTGCCGTTGCCCAGCACGACACCAACCCTGGCGCGGTCCGCCCTGTCCACGTTCAGATGGGCGTCCTCCACGGCCATGCCCGCCGCTGCCACGGCGAGCTGGGTGAAGCGGGCCATACGCCGGGCCTCTTTGGCCGGGACGAACTGGGACGGGTCAAAGTCCTTCAGCTCCCCGGCGATGCGGCAGGGGAAGTCGGTGGGGTCGCACAGCGTTATGGGGCCGATGCCGGACCTGCCGGCTACCAGGTTACGCCAGAAGGCGTCCACCGAGAGGCCCAGGGGAGTGACGGCCCCCATGCCGGTGACGACAACCCGGCGGCGGCCTTTGACGTTCTGCATCAGACGGACCTCTGCAGCAGTGATGTGTGCATGTCCAGGCTGGGGTAGAGCTCTGGCGAGATGTGCAGGTACGACTCCCGCGCCTCGGCGGCCACGAAGAGGGAGCCGGTGGCCACTACCATATCCCTGGGGCCAGCCAGGGCCAGGGCGTGCGCTGCGGCGGCGTCCACGCTTTCTACCTGTACCGCCTGCACGCCCGCTCTGGCGAACTCCTCGGCCAGGCTGAGGGGCGAGGCCGCCCTGGGATGACGCGAGCGGGTGACGACCACCGTGGGGCCGCCCTGGGCCAGCTCCTTTACGATATCTGGGATGTTCTTGTCGGCGGAGAGGCCAATCACGTAGATGAGGCGGCGGAAGCCAAAGTACTGGTGGAGCGCTTCCCGCAGCTTGCCAGCGGAGTACGGGTTGTGGGCGCCATCGGCCACCACCAGGGGCTCCCGGGAGAGCACCTCCAGCCGGGCGGGCCACCGCACGTCGCGGAACCCCTGGGCGATGGACACCCCGGAAAGGGTGAAGCCCCAGTCGTTCAGCGCCTGAAGGCTCGCCAGGGCGGTGGCGGCGTTCTCCAACTGGTAAGCGCCCAGCAGAGGAATGTGCAGCTTGTACTCGCCCCACCGGGTGGCAAGGGTGAAGGACTGGCCGTCCAGGTCGTGGGAGTGCAGCACGCACCGGCACTCCTCAGCGGTGGCTATCAGGGGCGCCCCTTGACTCTGGGCGGCGTCCCGCAGCACTGCCATGACGCCGGGCTGCTGGGGGCTGGTGACGGCAACGCATCCCGGCTTGAGGATGCCCGCCTTGTCCCCGGCGATCTCCTCCACGGTGTCCCCCAGAATCGCAGTGTGGTCCAGGCTGATGGAGGTGAAGACGCACACCTGGGGCCGCACCACGTTAGTGGAGTCCAGCCGTCCGCCCAGGCCCACCTCTACCACCTGGAACCCTGCACCCTTGCGGTGGTAGTGCAGAAAGGCCATGGCCGTCAGCAGCTCAAAGGTCGTCACAGAACCGTAGCCGCCCTCCCTGCCCACCGCTTCCAACTCCGGCCAGACCTCCTCCACCAGGGCGGCGAACTCCGCCTCCGAGACCGGCGCTCCGTCGTACTGGATGCGCTCTCGGAAGGTATGCAGGTGAGGGGAAGTGAACAGCCCCGGCCTGTACCCGCCTGCCGCCAGCGCCGACGCGATGAGCGCGGCGGTGCTGCCCTTGCCCTTGGTGCCGGTGATGTGCACCGTGGGGGTGCTCAGGTGGGGGTCCCCCAGGCGCTCCAGGAGCAAGCGGATGCGCCCCAGGTCCATGCGGCGGACATGGGGGGCGTGGCCGGAGACCCGCTCCAGGTCGGTGAGGCTGAGGAGCCTGTCCAGGGCTTGGGCGTAGTTCACAGTCCGAACCTCCCCTCCCCCAAGAGAACTTGTGGAGGAAGGTGTCTGCCGAAGGCAGACACCTTCCTCCACAAAGAAAACTCCCCTCTCCCTTCAAGGGAGAGGGCAAGGGTGAGGGTCAAACGGCAGCGAAAGGGCACGCTAGCCATATGCATTGCTCTCAGCTTGCTTTTCAGTGGTCCCGTATATGCCTGGGCATGAATCCCAGGGCGATCCGGTAGGCGTCCGGAAAGGTGATGCGTTTGATATAGTCTATGTTACCGTGTAACGGCCTCGGGGTGAAGCCGAAGAGCTCCTGCACCACGCCCGGCTCCGCTACGTTGTCCACGGCCAGCATGTTGAGCTGGTGCATGGTAATGGGCGGGTTGGGCAGCAGCAGCTCCATGAGCCACACCAGCGCCCTCATGATAGGTATGGGTACGTGCAGCTTCCACCGCTGGAGGAAGTAGGTGAGAGCAATGGAGTCTATGATCCCGTCATAGGTCAACTGCTCCGGCCCGCCCAGCTCCAGTGTCTTGCCCCGCAGCTCCTCCCGGTCCAGGGCATCGGCGATGCAGCGGGCCACGTCGTCAACGTGGATGGGCTGGAACCGGGCGCGGCCATCGCCTGCCACGGGGACAAGGGGGAAGGCCTTGACCACGCCTGCCAGGGTGTTGATGAACTCGTCGCCCGGCCCGAAGACCAGGGAGCTGCGCAGGATAGTATACGGCACGCCGCTCTGGGCCACAGCCTGCTCGCCCTGCCACTTGGAGCGCAGGTACGGGAAGTCCGAGTTGTCCTGGACGCCCAGGGCGCTGAGGTGGAGGAAGGCGCGGACGCCCGCCTCTCTGGCTGCCGAGGCCACATGAGCCGCGCCCTGGTGGTTGATGGAGTCAAAGGTCATGCCCCGTCGCTCCCGGATGATGGCCACCAGGTGGACGACAGCCTCGGCCCCCTCCATGGCCGCCTTCCAGGAGGCGGGGTCCGCCACGTCGGCGTAGACAACTTCCACGCCCTGGGCGGCGACGACGCCTTCCCGCCCCTGGCTGCGTCCCACCGCACGCACGGTGTGACCGCGCTGGAGCAAGGCCTTGACCACGTGCCGGCCCACGAAGCCCGTAGCCCCTGTCACCACAACCCTCGCCAAAGGAGCCTCCCAGAGGATGGCGTACTCCTCAATCATACAACAGGAGAAGGGGCATTGTTGTGAGAATCTGGGCACGGCTCTGCCGTGCCCAGATTCTCACGTTGACCAGTCCCTCCTTTCCCCAGGGGGAAGAGGGACCCAGGAAGGTTAGGTCATCTCTTACAAGACCATCAGCCGGGGGTACAGAAAGCCATTTTGGGGTAGGTTCACCAATCCTCAAAACAGTGTGAGGGCCAGGAGGGGCACACCGCGAGTATGCCGTTCCTGGCCCTCACTTTAACCTTCGCGCTGGTACAGCCTACGCTCCTTCCATAGATGGGAGGTCCTACTGGCCGGTTCCGCCAGCGCGCCCCCCTGGATTGCCCAGCAGCCCTGCCAGGCTCTCTGGAACGACCGTGATCGTGCGGGCCTGGAGCGTGCCGTCGGCGTCGCGCTGGCCGGTGACCTGGACCCGTGCGCCCGCTGTCACGCTGGCGAGCGTGCCCGTGGCGATCACCTCTACCGTGGTGTTCGTGCCGATCTTAGCTGTCAGAGGCCCCTGGGCCGTCGTGATGGTAATGGTGCTGCCCTCAATCCTGTCCACGATGCCCGCCAACCCGCCGCGACCCAGCAGCGCGCCGGACCCACCGGCTCCCGGGGTGCTGCTGGCCTGGGCTCCGCCGCCCGCACCCTGGCGGTTCTGGAACTGCTGGCGGAGCTGGTCCAACTGGTCCTGGCTCAGGGGCGCGCCATCCTGTCCCTGGAAGAAACCTGGTCCCCCTCCCGGGGTTTGCCCTGTCGCCTGGGCCTGAGGAGTGGGGCTGGGCCGGGGAGCCACCACCGGAGTAGCTGACCCCTCTGCCTTGCCCTTGCCCATGGCGACGCCGCCGGCAAAGGCCGCTCCTACGGTCCCGCCCCACACCACAAGAACGATAAGCAGCGCGACGAAGGCTTTGGTCTGCACGGTGTTTCCTCCCGCTTTGTTTTGTAACCATCTCAGAATGCCGCTGCGCCGAACCGTTTAGGGTGCGGCGTCATGTCCCAGCCTTGTGGTCGTTGACTAAATAACCTAACCCCCTCTGGCTCCCCCTTCCCGAACGGGAAGGGGGACACAGTGGGAGAGGATGAACCTCACCCCCGTCCCCTTCCCTAGGAGGAAAGGGGAGAAACGGCGATTGTCAGTTTAATTGGTTACCCACCATAACGGGGCGGCATCATGCCCCAGCCTTCAGGCTGGGGTGAGAAGAGGCTGTCTTGAGATAGTTCCTCACTCATGGCGCAGCGCCTCTATCGGGTGCAAGCGCGCGGCCCGCATGGCCGGGTAGATGCCGAAGAAGAGGCCAATGGCAGCCGACACCACCAGGGCCAGCACCGCGATATCGCCGCTGAAAGCAGTGGTGAAGGTCTGGGTTGCCAGGCTCTTGCCGTTGATGAAGCGCGAGACGCCCAAGCCCAGGGCCACCCCAAGAATGCCGCCGCCCAGGGTCAAAATCGTCGCCTCGGAGAGGAACTGGAGCAGTATGTCCCGCCGCTTGGCCCCCATGGCCTTGCGGATGCCGATCTCCCGCGTGCGCTCCGTCACCGACACCAGCATGATGTTCATGACGCCAATGCCGCCGACCAGAAGGGAAATGCCGGCGATAGCGCCCAGGAACACCACGAAGGTGTTGGTGGTGTCCTGAAGGGTCTGGAGGGCCTCTTGCTGGCTGCTGATGGTGAAGTCGTCATCGTAGGTGCTGGTGATGCGATGGCGCAGGCGCAGCACGGTGGCTATCTGCTGCACGGCATCGTCCATCTGGCCTTCGCTGGTGGCCTGAACGTTGATGTTCTGGACGGTGACGCCGCCCTGGGTAGTGCGCTGGTTGGCCAGGCGGTAGTAAGCAGTGGTAATGGGTACCAGGACCTGGTCGTCCTGGTTGCCCAGGGCGCTGCCCCCCTTGCTTTGCAGCACGCCAATCACCGTGAACTGCACTCCCCGGATCCGCACCGTCTGGCCTACAGGGTCCCGGAAGCCAAAGAGGGTCTGCGCGGTATTGGACCCCAGCACCGCCACCAGGGAAGCATTCTGGACATGGGCGGGCGAGATGAACTCTCCTAATGCCAGAGGGAAATTGCGGACGGACTGGTACTCCGGCGTGACGCCCCGCACCTGGGTGAAGGTGTTCTCTCTGCCTGCCACGATCTGGGCGGTTGCCCCAATCTCCGGGGCCACGGCGGCTACCGCGGGGGCAAACAGAGGGTCTACCAGCGCGCCAGCGTCCTGAAGAGTCAGGGTGGCGGCGCTGCCCTGGCCTCCGCTCACACCACCCTGGGTGGAGGAGCCTGGCCGCACGAAGAGGAGGTTTGTGCCCAGGGCGGATATGCGGGAGGTGATGGTCTGCTGGGCGCCCCGCCCTATTGACATGAGGGAAATCACGGCGGCGACGCCGATGACAATACCCAGCAACGTAAGGCCGGCCCGCAGCTTGTTTGCCCCCACGGAGGCGAGGGCTGTTTGTATGACGGCCAGGATGGTCATGCTCCCTGCTCCTTCACCGGATGGTCGCCGACCACCCGGCCATCCAGCATGGAGATGACCCGCTGGGTCTGGGCAGCGATGTCCGCCTCGTGGGTGACAACAATCACCGTCAAGCCCTCGTCACGGTTGAGGCCCCGGAGGAGGGCCAGGATCTCCGCGCTGGAGGCGCTGTCCAGGTTGCCCGTCGGCTCGTCGGCCAGGAGGATGGCGGGGCTCTTGACCAGGGCCCGCGCGATGCCCACCCGCTGCTGCTGTCCCCCGGACAGCTCCGTGGGGCGATGGGTGATTCGGTCGGCTAGGCTCACCTTGGCTAGGGCTTCTTTGGCCCGGCGAGACTTGTCCCGCCCGCTGCCATAGAGCAGCGGCAATTCCACGTTCGCCAGGGCAGTGGCCCGGGGCAGCAGGTTGTACGTCTGAAAAACGAAGCCTATCTTTCGCTGGCGGATCTCTGCCAGACGGTCATCGCTCAGGCGACTCACGTCCTGACCTTCCAGGACGTAGTTGCCAGAGGTTGGCACGTCCAGGCACCCCAGGATATTCATGAGGGTGGACTTGCCCGAGCCTGAAGGCCCCATGATGGCCAGCATCTCCCCATCGCCAATGGACAGGCTGACGCCCCGCAGGGCGTGCACCTCCACCTTACCGATCCGGTACACCTTGGTGACGTTGTCCAGCTCTATCATGGCAATGCTACCGGTTCTGGTTCGCGTTGCGGTTGGCCCCCGCGCCGCTAGTGACCGCTTGCCGCTGGCCGCCAGTCTGGGGAGCCCCTATGACCGTAAAGCTACTCGCCCCGCCCTGGCCAGGGAAGCCTCCCGTGCGGAACTGAATTTGGCCGGAGGCGGTAGCCTGGGTCGTCTCCAGCACCACCTTATCGCCCTGGGCCAACCCATCCTTCACCACTACCCAGAAGTCGTCCGTGTTGCCCAGGGTGACAGTCCGCTCCACAACCTTCCCGTTGTTCATGACTTTCACGGTGGGCTGCTGGAAGCTCCCGTAGATGGCCTGATTGGGCACCAGCAGCACGTTGCTCTCTTCTCGGATCACGATGTTGGCGGTGGCGCTAAGTCCCTCCCGGAGCTGGATACCCGCGGGTACCTGGAGCTGGATAGAGACGGGATAGGAGACCACGCCCTGCTGGGTGCTAGCGCCGGATGAAACGTACGTCACCGTGCCATTGAGGGTCTGGCCCGGCAGGGCGTCCATCGTGACGGCCGCTGACGTGCCCTCGCGAACGAATAGGACATCCACCTCGTTCACGTTGCCATTCATCTCCACCAGGGTGGGGTCTACCACCTGCACCGCCTGGGTGGAGGCGCTTACGTTCTGACCAGCGACGATGTTCACAACGGCAACGATACCCGCCAGCGGGGACTTGATGGTAGCTCCATCCAGCCTCTGGAGAGCGGTGTCCAGGGCCGCCTGGGAGGAGGCCACGTCCTTCTCCCTGAGCTCCGCGTCCAGGGCGTCGGAGCCAGCCAGGAGGGTCGCCAAGTCGGCCTGGGCCTGGGACAGGTTGGCTTCCGCCACCACCACTGCCTGGGCCTTGGCATCCACGTCTATGGGGTCGGGGCCAGCCAGGAGGGTCGCCAGGTCGGCCTGGGCCTGGGACAGGTTGGCTTCCGCCACCACCACTGCCTGGGCCTTGGCATCCACGTCTATGGGGTCGGGGCCAGCCAGGAGGGTCGCCAGGTCCGCCTGGGTTTGGGTCAGATTGGCCTGGGCTACCGCTATCCCTCGGGTCTTGGCGTCAACGTCCAGGGGATCAGGGCCAGCCTTCAAGGTGGCCAGGGCCTGCTGGGTCGCCTCCAGGGTGCTCTGGGCCTGGGAGACCAGGGAGTCCTGCCTGGCGTTGCTTGTGGCGACTGTATTCTGCATCGTAGCAAGGTTGGCCTGCTGCGTCTGCATGGCGTTCCACGCATCGTCCATCTCTTTCTGAAGGCACGCCCCCTGCTGAGGGCTAACGACGTTGTCGCAGAATGCCGCAATCCCCACAGGGTAGAAGTTGAGCCAGTTGTAGATCACCGGCTCGCTCCAGGGAGTGGTGGGGTCATTGGCCGGTGGCCCCTGGGTATTGATCCACTGGCCCATATCCTGGAACCGCTGTTGGGGGCTGAAGAGAGATTCCAGATTGACGCCCCAGGAATCCAGGAGCGTTTGCGGAGGCAAGCTTGCTTCTGCGGGTGTCGCGGTGATGCCCAGCCATTTGGAATACACATCCTGGTAGGCCTTTTGAGAGGGGGTCAGGGCGTCCTGGGCTGCCTGCACTTTGCTTGCACCGTCCTGGCGGGCCAGGGCAGCCGCCTGTTGCGTATTGGCCAGGTTGAGGGCGGCGGCATCTCCTTGTGCCTGGGCTTTGGCCACTGCGTCGGCGTTGTAGCTACTGGCGAGGGTGTCCAGGGCGTTCTGGGCGTTGCGCAGGGCCACCTTTGCATTGGCCAAGCCCGCCTGGGCCTGGGCGACTGCCTGGTCCGAGGGAGCCTTGATCTTCTCCAGGGCGTCTTGAGCGTTGCGCAGGGCCACCTTCGCGATGGCCGCGCCGGCCTGGGCCTGAGCTATCGCCTGGGCCGAAGGAGTCTTGGCCCGCTCCAGGGCATCCTGGGCGTTGCGCAAATTGACCCTGGCCTGGGCTACCGTTTTCTCCAAGGAGGTCATGGTGGGGGCGTCCAGCCTGGCCAGAGGCTGGTCCTTTTCCACCTGCTGCCCGTTCTTCACCAGCACCTCGGCCACGGTGCCCGCGGTGCTAAAGGTGAGGGTCTCCTTGGTGGAAAACAGGAGGCTGCCACTGGTGGAGACCTGGTTTACCAGGTTGCCAAGGGTAACCGGGATCAGTTGTTGGCTCTTGGCCAGTGAGGGTTGCCCGGCAGCGCTGACGGTGGTATAGGCCCAATAGCCGCCGCCGGCGCTCACCACGGCCACCAGGGCCAGCGCGGCAAGGTGCCACACTCTGAGGGACCTGAACAGGGCGAGGATGTCGGTCATGAGAAACTCCCCTTGCACTCTCCGGCTGCCTGCAAGAACTGTAACAGCGTTTTGGGGTTACTCCATGAAAACAAAAGAGACCCTGCCCAAGGCAGGTTGCTTCCAGGGCAGGAATCACGTAAAGTCCCACTATTGTAACGCAGGGGGACGAAGAAACGTCAGGGAGGCAGGCCGCCGGGCGACAGTGGCGCGGGCCTTCCGCCTGGGGGTCCTCAAGGGGGTGGAGGGCCCCACTTAGCAACTATCTCAGAATGTTGTCTTCTACCCCAGCCTGAAGGTCATGAACTACATAAAGAGTCTTCTTATCTTGTCATTGCTACCAAAATAGACCTCACCCCTCTTATCCCCCTCTCCCTGTGCGGGAAGGGGCCCGGGGGTCAGGTCGGGCGTCTCATTTTCATCTTTGAGGGTGCCAGTGGCTACTGGCATGAAAGATTCGGAGCAAGCGGAGCGCAGCGGAGAATCTCTCCTGGTGGGAGATTCATTCGGTCGGGCCAATTGCATAGGCCTCCCCTCAGAATGACAAGGAGGGCGCAAGTTAATTGTTCATGACCATAAGGGGGCGGTAGCAAAGAGGTTTTGAGATAGCTCCTTATGCTAAAATCTGGGTCATACTTCTGCAACCAATTGGTGCGCAAAGAGGTGGACTGTAAGGCTGTTGCCAGAGCCATGAACAACGCAGCCTGATGGTCATGAACGAAATAACCTGACCCCTTTGATCCTCCTTCCCCTGGGGGAAGGGGGAAGGTCCCAAATGTGAGCATATGAACACGGCTTTGCCGTGTTCACATGCTCACGATAACAACACCCCCCTCTCCGTTACGGAGAGGGGGACTACAGGGGGAGAGGTCAGAGCCGCAGTGCAAGCGCATCTAGTTAAAGACCATAAGGCTGCGGCATGAAGCCGCGCCGTTCACGGTGTGGTGCACTCCGTGCGGCATAACGTCCATTTTCGAACCACCTCACTCGCAATGGAACAAGGGGGAGCCGATGCCAATCTATATTCAACTGCTGACCTTGACCGCCGACGGGCGGGAGCGGGTATACAGGGATCCCCAGAGCATCGTCAACGCCCAGGATAGCATTCACATCCAGGGGGTGCAGCTCTTGGGACAGTACGCCGTGCTGGGAGACTACGACTACGTCAACATCGTGGAGGCCCGGGACAATGAGACCATTGCCGTATTCTCGCTGTACCTGGGGGTGAGAGTGGGCGCCCACGTGACCACCCTGCCTACCATCCCCGTTGGACGTTTTGAGGCCCTGGAGGAGGAACAGTCGCCGGAACTGGAGACGGGAGTGCAGTTGAGGGTTCCCGGGGGCGGCCAGGCGGTGTGACTGCCTAGCCCCACCTGGCCTCCTGGGCAGAGGCCACTGGCGGGCTAGCCATCCGGGATGCGGGCCGGGCATGCTACTTAAGAACTGTCTCAATACGCTCTTGGTTCCCTCTTGATGGTCTTTGGCCAAACAGTTGTGCTCGTGTGGCTCCAACCTCTCCCCCTATCGTCCCCCTCTCCGCATCGGAGAGGGGGACGATAGACTAAGGAATCGGTGTGATGCGGCACTGCCGCATCACACCGATTCATACCAATCTTCTCCCCCTTCCCGTGCGGGAAGAGCCTGTCCCTTCTCTGCGCTCAGGGCAAGCTCTTGAGCGGGACGAAGGAGGGAGCCAGAGGGGGTTAGGTCGTTCGGTCCAAGACCATTAGGGGGTGGCGCCAAAGCGAGTCTGGAGATGGTTTCTAAGGGGGCCGAGTTACGGCCACGCCGTCCTGCGCTCGGAGTATGGCCTTCCAGAAAACGACGGCCGCCAGGCCGGCAATGGAGAGCACCAAGAACAGCAGGGCCACCCGCGCCATGCCGCCCACGATGGCGTCGGACAAGGAGCGCACGACCTCCTGGGCCTTGGTCAGGGCCAACAGTTGGACGCCGGCGGCGTCCTGCATGGACTGAGCGATGGCATCGTCCATGAGGGGCCAGATCAGGGCATTGTAGACGGGGCCGAAGAGGGCAAAGGCCAGGGCCGAGGCCAGGAGCAGCGGCACGGCGGCCCAGGCCAGCCGCCCGCGCCAGCTCCTGCCGCCCAGGAAACCGATGCCCGCCAGGAGCGGCGCAACCACCAGGTACACCAGGAAGCTCAGCTTGCGGAACGTCCCCACCACCTTGCGGGCCGTGTCCATGGTCTCCAGGGCCTGCTGTCCATCCTCGCTCATGCCGATCTGCTCCCGCAGGTCATCCTGGGTAAACATGAAGCCCTCCCGAACATACCCTAACGCCTGCTCATAGGTCTCCAGCGCCTCGGTATCCTTGCCATCCTGGGAGATGTCGGCGCGGAGGTCGGCGTCGGTATACCGGACCCCCTCCCGAGTCCACTTCAAGACGTTGTCCAGTGTCTTCTGCCCCTCGGCGTCCAGGCGGCCCCGCAGGTCGGCGTCCGTGAACTTGTAGCCGCTGCGTGTCCAGGCGAGCACGCTGTCCAGCCGCTCTTCGTCGGCGGCGCCCAGCGTCTTGCGCAGGTCGGCGTCGGTGTAGACGAACTCCTCCGGGATGGCGTCGCCCACAAGCTGCCGGACCTGCTGCGCCAGCAGGTCACCGAAGCTGTCGGCTAGCCACTGGAAAGTGACGCCCTGGGTAAGGAGCGCCACGTCCACACCAAGCTGCTGGGCGATGTCTTCCTCGGTAACAGAGGAGTCCGGCGGGATGTCCAGGGCCTGCTTCATCTGGCCAAGGGTATAGGGGATGGGCCGGCACGAGGGCAGGGCTTCCGGCGCCGCCTGGGTGAGCAGCTCCACAGCCTGGTTGAAGGAGCAGGGCGGCAGGTTGCCCCACGCCTGCTCCAGCTTGCTCCTGACCAGGGACTCTATAGCGCCGAGGGCCTCCTCCTTGGGTATCGCTAGAGGGATGGCGATGCGAAAGGAGAGGTGCTGGCCGGTCAGATAGGGGACCATCTCGTCAATGGCGTTCTCCGCCTGCTCCTGGATGAACGAAGGCGGCAGGGCCTGGCGCAGGACGGCGCCCACCTCCTCCGGCGTCACGGTGGCGCCCAGGGGCAGGGCGATGGGCTCCGACACGGACCCCTTGACCAGCGTGTCCACCACGCCATCAAAGGCGAGCTGGTAGGCGTTGGTGTCGCGAAGGAGCTTCTTCACTACGGGCGCAGCGACGGCCACGCGGTCCTTGAGCAGGATGACCACCACAAAGTCCTTTTCCCGTCCGGAGAGATAGGGCACCAGGGCATCCACGACCTGCTCCGTCCGGGCCTTGAGCCAGTCCGGCGGGGCCAACTCCCTGGCCGTGGCAGCGAGCTGGTCGGCGCTGAGCCGAACGCCAAAGGGCAAGGCCCCAAAGTCCTTGAGCTGGGTGTCCAGCGCGTCCCGGAACTCCTGGCTCTCCAGGGCCTCGTAGACCCCCGACTTTGCCAGGAGGTCCTTCACGGGCGGCCCGGCGGCCTCCACGCGGTCGCTCAGGGCCACGGTGATGGCGAAGTGGTCCGCCTTGCCCGTGGCGTAGGGGACCACCTGGTCCACGACCTGGGCCGTAGTCCTGGCTAGCCACTCCTGGGAGACTACCTGCCTGGCGGCAGCAGTCACGTCCTGGCCCCTGATGGTGATGCCCAGGGGGAGCTTGCCAGCGTCTCCAAGGGCATCGTCCACGGCAGGGCCAATGGCTTTATCAAAGGCCAGGGTGTAGTTCTTGGGGTCGGCGGCCTGCTTCTTGATGCCCTCGCCCAGGTTCTGGATAACCGGGGCCAGGGGCACGGTGATGTTAAAGGCCTCGGTATCGCCCACAGCATAGGGGGCCATAGCCAGGATGACGGCCTCGGCCTGCTCCTCCAGCCACTCCGGCGGCAGTGTTGTCTTCAGGAGCTCGGTGGCCTGGGGCTGCACCTCCCTGGGGTCAAAGGGGAAGCTCTGGGGTAACCCCTTGGCCTCTCGTTCTTGCCATGCTTTGCTCTGCTCTTCAAAGGCGGCGGGCAGTAGCTGGTCGTAGGCGAAGTTAAAGGGGTCGGCCTTCCTGAGCTGAGCCACGTAGAAGCTGGCGGAGAAGACAGTGGAGTTGGCCTGGAAGACAATAAGGGCCACGAGGAAAAGGGGGATGAAGAGGATGGCGAGAAGGACGGCAAGGATGCGCCGGAGGATGATCATCGGTTGCACCGCTTGGTCTTGACCATGTCCCCTATTCTAGGCGTGCCCAGGCAGGCGGGTCAACCGAAGGAGTGGCGTTGCGACTGTTGCAGACTTGGTTGGCGAAAGCTACGCCATTGGCCACGATAGCTAGTGTCCTGAGATGTACTCAAGTGCGTGTAAGGCGTGTTGGCGGCTCTTGGAGCGGCTCGCCAGAAAACGCAATTGTCATCCTAGAGCGAAGTGGTCAAACTACCTTTCCGATTCGATGCGCTCCGCTTCGCGAAGAATCCCTCACTCCTTCCGCCTGCCCGCACAGGGCCGAGGCATCGGCCCGGCTCTCGCTACAGCCGCAATAAAGCTAGACCAATAACGGTGGTTGTTCTCCTGTCAGGACACTAGTGTAGTGTTTCTAACGCTTCGTTGCCTGGTCTGACCTAACCCCCTAACCCCCTTCCCGCATCGGGAAGGGGTTAGGTTATATCGTTCAATAACAATCAGTCGGGGGGACGCAGCACACCCGTAAGCCCAGAGACGCATTCCCTGCGTTGGAATCCTTCCCCCGAGCCCCTAGAATGGGAGCAGCCTGTAGTCGCCCGTGGGGGAGGCCATCATGACCAGCCAGAGCAAAGGGCAGTGGCAGCGAGAGACCCTGGAGCCGTTTCTGAATCTCGGCCCGGAACGCACAGAACGGCGCGCCACCACCTCCGGGCTTGAGGTGGGGCCACTGTACACACCGGAGGATATCCCCAGCCTGGACTACCAGCGGGACCTGGGCTACCCAGGGGAGTACCCCTTCACTCGCGGCATCTACCCGAATATGTACCGGGGTCGCCCCTGGACGATGCGCCAGTACTCCGGCTTCGCCTCACCCGAGGAGTCCAACCGGCGCTACCGCTACCTTCTGGAGCAAGGGCAAACGGGCCTCTCCGTGGCCTTTGACCTGCCCACCCAGATGGGGTACGACTCGGACCATCCCCTGGCCCAGGGCGAAGTGGGAAAGGTAGGCGTGCCGGTCTGCTCTCTGCGGGACATGGAGTTGCTCTTTGATGGCATCCCCCTGGGCCAGGTCAGCACCTCCATGACCATCAATGCCACCGCCTCTGTCCTGCTGGCCCTGTACATCGCCGTGGCCAAAAAGCAAGGCGTGCCCCTGGACAGGCTGCGAGGCACCGTGCAGAACGACATCCTGAAGGAGTACATCGCCCGCGGGACGTACATCTACCCGCCCAGGCCATCCCTGCGCCTGGTGACCGACCTGTTTGCCTACTGCGCCAAAGAGTCGCCCAGCTGGAACACCATCAGCGTCAGCGGCTACCACATGCGGGAGGCTGGGGCCACGGCTGCCCAGGAGATGGCCTTCACCTTCGCCAACGCCCTGGCCTACGCCCGGGCAGCGCGGGAGGCCGGCCTCCAGCCGGACGCCTTCCTTCCGCAGCTCTCCTTCTTCTTTGTGGCCCAGAGCGACCTGCTGGAAGAGGTAGCGAAGTTCCGGGCGGCCCGTCGCATGTGGGCGCGCCTGGCCCGGCAGCGCCTGGGGGCCAGAGACCCGCGCTCGTGGATGCTGCGGTTCCACGTCCAGACTGCGGGCGTCACGCTGACGGCGCAGCAGCCGGCGGTCAACGCGGTGCGCAGCACGCTCCAGGCCCTGGCCGCAGTCCTGGGCGGCGCCCAGTCGCTGCACGTCAACTCCTCCGACGAGGCCCTGGGACTGCCCACCGAGGAGTCGGCCCTGCTCTCTCTGCGCACCCAGCAGGTCATCGCCCACGAGAGCGGCGTGACGGACACCGTGGACCCCCTGGCAGGCTCCTACTACGTGGAGAGCCTGACGGATAGCCTGGAGCAGGAGGCGACGCGCTACATGGAGCGAATTGAAGCGATGGGCGGCGCGGTAGCGGCCCTGGAGCGCGGCTACCAGATGCAGGAGATCGCCGAGGCGGCTTACCGCTTCCAGCGGCAGGTGGAGGCCAAAAAGCGGGTTATCGTGGGTGTCAACGAGCATGTCTCAGAGGAGCCGGCCATCCCAGAGGTGCTGCGGGTGGACCCGGAGCAGGCGCGCCGGCAGGTGGAGCGGCTGCAACAGGTGCGCCGTTCCCGGGATAGCGGGGCGGTGCGGTCGCGTCTGGCGCGCCTGCAAGAGGCAGCGCGCAGCGCGGAGAACACGATGCCCCTGGTCCTGGAGTGCGTGGAGGCCTACGCTACTTTGGGGGAGATCAGCGATGTGCTGCGCGGCGTCTGGGGCGAGTGGCGGCCTGTGGCGGCAATGTAGGGGCTTTTGCATTGTGGTTCTGACCTCTCCCCCTCTTGTCCGCCTCTCCGCAACCGTAATGGGGATGTTCCTGTCGTGAGTATCTGAACACGGCAAAGCCCGTGTTCAGATACTCACGTTTACAATATCCCCCTTCCCGTGCGGGAAGGGGGTCTAAGGGGGTTGGGTTGTTTCGTTCACGACCCATCGTGCCAGGGGTTGCCACCACCACTGCAAGGCAAACAGAACCGCGCCTTCACTTCCTGGCGAAAACGGTCTGGTACACGATGCCGGCTACGGAGCCACCCACAAGGGGCCCTGCCCAGTAGACCCAGTGGTTTGCCCACTGGCCAGAGACCAGGGCCGGGCCGAAGCTGCGGGCTGGGTTCACCGAGGCCCCCGTCAGCGGCACTGCGATGAGGTGGATGACCAGAACGGCAGTGCCGATGGCGAAGGGGGCCAGGTTGCCCGGGCCCCGGGTGTCTATAGCCGTCGCGAAAACAACGAAGACCAGCACAAAGGTGAGGATCGTCTCAATGACCAGGCCCGCCCCCGCTGTCACGCCGTTGCCCAGGGCATGGGCGCCCAGGCCGGCTGCTTTGGCATCGGGTATGGTGGCGGCCAGGAGGTAGGCTCCCAGGGCTGCGCCGATAAGTTGGGCGACGACGTACATCGCCCCTTTGGCCAGGCCCATCTTGCGGGTGACGATGGCGGCCACGGTGACAGCGGGGTTAATGTGGCCGCCGGAGATGTGGGCCGTGGCGGCCACCATAATGGCGATGGCGAGGCCGTGAGCCAGGGCGATAGCTACCAAGCGAGCCGGGTCCAGGCCATCCACCAGCATGCCGCTGGACACCACGGTGCCCGCGCCCACGAAGACAAAGAGCGTAACGCCGATGAGCTCCGCTACGGCGGCGCGCCAGGCGTCGCCCCTGGAGAGGTCGCCAAAGCCAAGGAAATCAGCCATTGCCGTCCCCTTTCAGTCTACTGGTCATGCGTTACGGACGGCGCCGTGACGTTCAATGCCAGGTCTGTCGGGCGGAGGCATTGTTTCTCACAGGAGCATGAAAAGTCAAGGGCTATCGTATGCTCCCCCATGCCCTGGGGGGCCACAGGCGCAGCCACGCTTTGCCGAGTATCTGCCCGGCATCCACGGGCCCGAAGCGGCGGCTATCGTAGCTGTCCCCCCGGTTGTCTCCCAGGACGAAGTACTGGCCTTCGCCTACGAACCACTGCGAGGGCGTGCCGGGAGGCGCTGCCGTGGGCGACGAGGCATACCGCTCCTCCAGGGCCACGCCATTGATGAAGACCTGTCCCTCCTTCAGGTGGACGTGCTCCCCGGGCAACGCCACAATGCGCTTCAGGAAGTCACCCATTTCCGGCAGGTGGTGGCGGAACAGCACCACGTCGCCCCTGGCAGGCGGAGCGTCGCGGTAGGCCCGGCAGTCCACCAGGACGCGATGCCCTGGCCCCAGGGCAGGGACCATGCTATTGCCCTGCACGGTGACGCAAGCGGCTCTGGCGATGCGCTGGACTGTTGAAGATGACACCATTTGCCTGGTTCTAACGCACCAGTCCTGTTGCTGGGAAGGCCGCGTTGCGGTAAGCTTATACGTCTGCGGACACATTAGCAACGGAGGAAAGCATGACCCTAGCCAGCACCGTTTCCAGGTTCGCCCACGGCATCCTGTCCCCCAGGGTGGCCCACGCCCACTGCGACATCCCCTGCG
>JACQUH010000080.1 GCA_016210375.1 Chloroflexota bacterium | reverse complement strand
TCTGCGCTCAGGGCAAGCTCGTGAGTCCCGATGCAATCGGGGCGAAGGAGGGAGCCAGAGGGGGTTAGTTTGGAACCCAAGTGGCAGGCTATTTTGTAAATGACCTTCAGGCTGGGGTGAAAAAGCCATTTTGAGATAGTTTCCTACTGCGGTAGGGGAAGGCTTGCCAGGAACCCGCGCACCTCAGCCTCGTAGTCTGCGGGGGCAGCGTTCCAGGAGCCGACGTGGACCGCGCCAGGGACGCGGACGTAGCGCACGCTGTCCGGGCGCGCCCTGGCAAGGGCGTCGCTGGTGGCGACGGGCACCGTGTCGTCGGCGGCGCCGTGAAAGAGCAGGATGGGCGCGCGCAGGCGGTCTATCTGCTTGAGGTAGTCCAGTGCGCTCCAGTCCACACCAAAGCGGACCCGGGAGAAGCCCTTGGCCACGGCGGCTACCAGGGTAGGGTAGCCCCGCTGCTCCACCCCCAGGTCAATGGTGGCGTTGAAGTTGGTCATGGGGGCGTCCAGGATGAGGGCGCGAACGCGCTCTGCCTGGGGCGACTGGTACATGAAGTTCACGACGATGGCCCCGCCCATGCTAAAGCCGACCAGGACGACGTCTCTTGCGCCGTGCCCCAGGGCGTGGGCAACAGCGCCCTCCAGGTCTTGCCACTCTGTCAGGCCGTAGCGCAAGAAGCCATCGGGATCAGCGGGCGCGCCCTCGTCGTTGCGGTAAGTGATCATCAGGATGGGGTATCCTTGCTGCACCAGTGCGGGAAGGACGCGCAGTCCCTCCCGGGGCGTGCTGTTGCGCCCGTGGACGAAGATGGCCCAGGCGTCCCGCGTACCGGGGATGTACCAGGCCGTGAAGGCCCCCAGGGGCGATGTGTAGCGCACCTCCTGGAAGTCAATACCGAGGGCGGTGCGGGGGTCGCCCTGGTAGGCGGCGCCCTCCAATCGGACCGCCTCCCCTGGGCGAAGCTCTCCCGTCAGGGGCGTGAAGGCGCGTACCACCTGCTGCTCCGTGAGCTGGCGGATGGGGCCGGCCTGGCCGTAGCCGCCGTCCCAGCGAAGGCCCCAGGTACCCTCATGCTTCCAGGGGCCGGTGCCGCTGGTTTCCGGCGTTACGCCCAGGGTCACCAGGCCCTCTGCCAGGGCCAGCACCTCCAGGTCCGGCGGCGACGGTGTGTGGTCGGGCATCAGGGCGTCCCGCTTCAGCACGTCGGAGAGGGACCACCCGCCAGCAGCCAGGCCAGCGACGGCGAAAAGCAGGAAGGCCGCCGCTGTCCATGCCGCGACGCGTCGCCAGAGGGTGGGGGTTTTCTGGGCCAAGGGTCGCCTTCCTCGTTTGGTGCCCCTAGCCTGTGGGGGACCTCAGGCTGCGCCGCCGCTTTTGACCCGTCCCTGGGCGCTTTTGTGGCTGACCTTGTGCACAAGTCGGTCCAGGGTACCCCACGCGTCGTGGCGCAGGGGCGGGAAATGGCCGAAGCACAGGGTCTTGAAGTCGTACGCCAGGAGCTTGCGCATTGACTCCTGGGCTGCCTGATAGTCCTGGGTGACCCCTCTGGCGGGCGGGCTGAGCCGGTGGAACCGGTATTGCAGCGCATCGCCCACGAGCAGGATCTTCTGCGGCCTCAGGTACAGGCTGATGCTCCCCGCCGTGTGACCCGGCGTATGGATAACGCTGATCGTGCTCCTTGTGCCCAGGGGGATTTCATCGCCATCGGCAAGGGCTACGTCCAGGTGGGGAGGGTGGTCATAGAGCAGGGGCATGAACGGCTGGGTGACCCCGGCCATCAGCCGGTTTCGGAAGGGATTGGGAGGCGGCTCAGCCCCTGTGATGAAGGGTTCATCCTCTTGATGGGCCGCCGTTTTGGCCCCGCTCTCCTGGGAGAGCCTGGCCAGGCTGCCGGAGTGGTCTGGGTGGTAGTGGGTAAGGACGATATACCGGAGCTGGCCCACGGAGAGGCCCAGAGCTTTCAGGCCAGAGGCGATGAGGCCGAAGCTGCCGGGCGCACCGGTGTCCACCAGGAGCGCCTCATCGCTGTCCACGACAACCGTCACGCGCGCACCGATGGCCCCGAGCTGGTAGATGCCGGGGGCCACCACGGTGGGCCTGCCGAAGTTCACCCTTGTCTCCTTCTGGGCGATGGCCCAGGGCCGGGCGCGGCGGCCCAGGGGATCAGTGCAGGGGTGGGCAGGGAGAGGAGTCCCCGCGAGGAACGAGAGGAGCGGAGCTGGCGACCCGGACGGGACTTGAACCCGTGGTCTCTGCCTTGACAGGGCAGCGTGTTAGCCACTACACCACCGGGCCACGCGGCACAGCCTTCACATTATAGACGTTCCCTTCGTGGTCGGGAAGGGCTGTGCGTAGGGAGGCTCTGTTTGCCTTGTAGTGGTGGTATCCTTCCCTGGCACTGAAGTGCCAGTTCCGAGCTCACCCAACCCCCCCAATGGTCATAAACCAAATACTTGGGATGCTGTGGTTCCGACCTCTCCTCCTGTGGCCCCCCTCCGTTGCGGAGAGGGAGACCATGACCTGAAGAGAATTGGTATGATGCGGCAGAGCCGCATCATACCAATTCAAACCAATCTGCTCCCCTTTCCCGTGCGGGAAGGGGGAGCCAGAGGGGGTTAGGTTATTTGGTTCAATGACCATCAGGGGCGGTGCCAAAACGAGTTTTGAGATAGTTTCTTAGTAGGTTATGAGTACAGACCATCGCGGGCCGCCTCAAGCCACGTCCTGGGCGGCCCGTTGACGTCACTCCCTATCTAAGGGGGACCTCCCCGCAGCGAATCTGGCGATGGGATGGCAGGCGTGCTAGAATTGGTGTCGCACCACGGGCGGGAATAGCTCAGTTGGTAGAGCATCTGCTTCCCAAGCAGAGGGTCGGGGGTTCGAGTCCCCTTTCCCGCTCCAGGTTGCCTTATAATGGGAGCAAGCGAGCGTCGGCGCCTCCAGGCGGTCTGAGCAACTTCCTTGGGT
>JACQUH010000093.1 GCA_016210375.1 Chloroflexota bacterium | reverse complement strand
GGAGGGCTTCCCCTTCGTGCAGAAGCGTATTATACGCGGCGACCGCTTCTACGGCCACACGCCGCGGGCCGAGTTGGAGTTTCACCATAGCATGGGGTAGGGCGGGGTTGATGGGGGGTTTAGGGGGGCGGAAGGCCCGATCTTGATGCTGGGGGTGCGTGAGGGGCGTCCACTTGCTTTGCGGGGAGATGGCCCAGGGGATTACATCGCGTGTTTGTGGGTGTAATCCGAAAAAGGGGACAGTATGCCGGGGAAGGGGTCGCTTTCTAGGGCTTGTAGCGGTGGAACCGCTTGGGAGGATTGCCCGAGAGGAGGGCAAACTCCTCCACATCGAAGATCCCGTACTCCGCTTCGGTGTAGACCACCAGTACCCACGCCGCGCCCCCCAGGTGCTCGGCCCGCAGCCGGCGAATACCCCGGTTGGCCAGCTCTTGCCCCCGTTCGGTCTTGTAGGCGCAGGCCACGTTGTAGAGGGTGAGGGTGAGGTAGATGTGGGCCAGGCAGGCGAGATGCGCCTTGCTGGGGAACCTCTCGATGTACCAGCCCTGCTTTAACTCCCGATGGAGCTTGTTCTCCATCTCCGCTCGCTTTCGGTAAAGCTGCACTACCCCGAGGGGATGCTCCACGGATAGGCTGGTGATCAGCACCCTCTGCTCCTCTCGGGGCACCTCCTTCCCCTTCCATCGGGTGACAACTACCGCGTTCAGGGTGGCCTTCGGCCCCCTTCTTCCTTTGCCGTTCCCGGGTGAGCGATAGGCGCTGTAAGTGGTAAGTCCTTTAACGCCTACCGCCGTTACCTCTCGATCCTTCTCCACCACGGCATCTGAACCCTTGTCCGGAACGGCCAAGCTCCGAGCATCCTCGGTGACGGACATGCTGCTGTCCGCGGGGACTATGAAGTCCACTCTCTCCTCATGCTTCAGACGCCAGAGGAGATCCCCAACACAGTAGGCTCCATCGACCACCAGCACCGACAGCCTCACCCCCGCCTCCCGGGCCGCCCTAACCATCGGGATAACGTGGGGGTGCTCCGCCGTCCCTATCGCACCCACCTCCGCCGCGACTACCGTCCCCGACTCGACGCCCCGCAGCGAGAGGAGAAGGTATCCGTGGCGAACCGACGTCACCCTCTTGGCCCGCCCCCACTTATCCGTCACATCCCGGCTGCTCTCGACGCTCCCAGCCCCTTTGTAGCTCTCCGTGGTGTGCAGCTCCGTCCCGTCCATGCTGAACACCCTGTCTTCCACAAGCCGAGCCTTCACCAGATCCCGCACCGCCCCGCTATGGATGCCCTCCGACTCCTCCCGGCCGAGACGCTCCAGCGCATCGGCCACGGTGTTCTTGTGGATGGGACGCATCCGCCCCTTACCTCGCCGAGAGAAGCCCTCCTCTACCTGCTTGGCGGTGAACCCTATCAGCCGCAGCAGCCCCGCGTCCCGGAAGAGGTGGGTGGCTAACTGGTTCTGGGAGGAGAGCCCGCAGATGATCCTGGCCGAGTAGGTGGTGACCAGCAGCACCATCGGCACCATCCGCCTCTGGTAGGTACCTTCCACGGCCAACCGAGCCAGGATCCCCACCTCGGCCATGAGGGCGAAGAACTCGTCCACCACCCCCACACCGGTCGGCGTCATGTCCAAGTACTCCTTGCGGGCAATGGCCGCCGCCACCGTCTCCTGGTTGCGGACGTACGCTGCCCAGCGGAGCACCCTCTTACCCAAGCTCCACCACCGGAACCCCCTTACTCAAAGGGGTAGCTCTCCTCCCGAGCATCCCCCAGCGCTTCCCAAAGCCCGTTCAACTCCTTGCCTATGGCCCTCCATCGGCGAAGGGCCTCCCGAAACTGCTTGTAGGCCACGGCTTCCCGCCGCGCTCTCGGATGGTCCCCGGCCCTGAGGAAGAGCTGGCGAACCGTGCCGCACTCCAGACGGCCCAGATACAGACTGGGCGGGTGAGGCTCACCCCTGGTGCACTTGCAGCCCGCCTTGCCGCAGAACTTGGGGCGCTCAAGGAGGTAGCCTCGCAGGAGCGCGTCACGACCCATCAGCTCCCGCTCCACCCCCGCTCGCTCGGCGATCAAGCGCGCCGCCCGCTGACGCAGCCGGCTGGCCTCTTCCAAGTCCATCAGGACATCAATACCTCGTCTATAGTGCCCTGATTATCACGCAAAAGAAAACCGCTGTCAACAACTTCTTTCACAGCGGCAAAACCCAGCTATTTCGGCCTCAGATCGGCCCCCGTTTCCTTACGGTGAAACCCCAGCTCCAGGCCCCGTTGGGCTTTCCCAACCACCATTTGTATTGAACAGTGAGGTAGCCGGGAGAGGCCGAAGCGGTGAAGGCAAAGGTAGTTCCGACTACCTGGGACGACGTTTGGTTGGAGCCGAAGCTCACGGAGGACACCGTATTGCTCTGCAGGGTGAAGTCTCTGTAGGTATAGGCCTGGTAGGGCGCGGTGGAACCGGAAGCCCTGGCGTAGACGACGATGCGGTAATTGCCCACCGATAGTCCGGTCGTGTTCCACGAGTAGCTTCCGGATCCCCAGTCCTGGGCCTGGCTCCAGGAGCCGTCGGGCTTGCCGAGCCACCACTGGTACTCCGGGTTGGCGGAGGAGGGGGAGGCGGAGGCGGTGAAGGTGACGGTGGCGCCGGCCTGCTGGGGGGAGGTGGTGCTGGAGCCCAGGCT
>JACQUH010000084.1 GCA_016210375.1 Chloroflexota bacterium | reverse complement strand
GGTCAGTGTGATGCGGCAAAGCCACAACACACTGACCCAAATATATCTTCTCCCCCTTCCCAAGTGGGAAGATCCTGTCCTTGAGTGAGCCGAAGCCCTGAGCGAAGCGAATGGGGAAGCGAAGGAGAGAGCCAGAGGGGGTGAGGTCGTCCCCTTTGAGACTGGCAGGGCGTGGTATATCCAAGGCCTGTTTTCAACCCCGGTTGTGGCGTTGCCAATGCCATGAGCGCCCTGCTACCCACCCTTCTCCTGCCACAGGCTATTTTGCAAGTGCGGAGCCTTCTCCTTGTAGGGCACGCCCAGGTGCTGATAAGCCAACCGCGTGGCGATCCTGCCCCTGGGAGTGCGGGCCAGGAAGCCCAGTTGCATCAGGTACGGCTCGTACACGTCCATGATGGTGTCAGCCTCCTCGCTGATGGAGGCGGCGATAGTCTCCAGCCCCACGGGGCCGCCGTCAAACTTGCCGACGATGGCACTCAGCACGCTATGGTCTACATTGTCCAGGCCGAGGGCGTCCACCTCCAGAAGGGCCAGGGACGCCCGGGCCACCGGTCCCGTGATCACCCCCTGGGCTGCTACCTGGGCGTAGTCCCGCACCCGCTTCAGCAGACGGTTGGCCACCCGGGGAGTGCCCCGGGACCGGCGGGCGATCTCTTCCAGGCCGTCCGGCTCAATCTCCACGCCCAGGATGGAGGCGGAGCGGCCCAGGAGGTCCCGGATCGCCCCCTCGTCGTAGAAGTCCAGGCGGTACACCATGCCGAAACGGCTGCGCAGGGGCGCCGCTACCGAGGCGTACCGCGTGGTGGCACCCACCAGGGTGAAGGGCGGCACCTTGAGGTTGATGGTGCGCGCCCCCAGGCCCTTGCCCATGACCCAGGACAGGAAGAAGTCCTCCATCGCCGGGTAGAGCACCTCCTCCACGGCCCGACCCAGGCGGTGGATCTCGTCAACGAAGAGCAGGTCGTTGGGCCGCAGGCCGGTGACGATGGCAGCCATATCCCCGGCGCGCTCAATGGCTGGCCCGGAGGTGACCTTGATGTTGACGCCCATCTCTGCGGCAATGACGCCGGCCAGGGTGGTCTTGCCCAGCCCGGGAGGCCCATAGAACAGCACGTGGTCCAGGGGCTCGCCCCGCTGCATGGCCGCCTGCATGGCGATGCTCAGGTTCTCTTTGACCTTGTCCTGGCCTACGAACTGCGCCAGGCGACGGGGACGCAGGCTGGTGTCCAGAGAGAGGTCTTCGTCCCGAGACTTGCCCGAGACCAAACGGTCGGCCATGACGCCTCGCACGTATGTTCCTTGGGAATGTATCATACCACAGGTGAGCGCTAGCAAGGAGCGGGGGAGAGGGCTCTGCCTGCTCGGGAATGGCAATTAGCATGACCTGGCGCTGAAGTGCCAGGTTTGGGGTTCCGACCTCTCCCCCTGTGGTCCCCCGCTCCACATCGGAGAGGCGGTAAATTGAGGAATCGGTGTGATGCGGCTCTGCCGCCGCATCACACCGATTCAAACGTGTCTTCTCCCCCTTCCCGTGCGGAAAGGGGGACTAAGGGGGTTAGGTCTTTGAGTCAATAGCCATAAGCAGGGGGCATCATGCCCCAGCCTTCAGGCTGGGGCGAAGAGGCCGTCTTGAAACAGTCTCTGCGCCCTTACAGCGCGATGCCCCCGTCCACGCCGATCACCTGGCCGGTGATATAGGCGGCCCCTGGGCTGGCCAGGAAGGCCACCAGCTCCGCCACGTCCTCGGCGGTGCCGAAACGGTCCATGGCGATGCGGGACTTTGCCATCGCCTTGGCCTCTTCCGACATCCTGGCCACCATGTCCGTGTCTATGAAGCCGGGGGCCAGGGCATTGACGGTGATGTTGCGCGAGGCAAGCTCCTTGGCCAGGGCCTTGGTCAGGCCGATAAGCCCTGCCTTGGAGGCGGCGTAGTTCCCCTGCCCTGCGTTGCCCCGGACACCCACCACCGAGGCCATGTTCACGATGCGCCCCCAACGCTTGCGGATCATGCCGCGCACCGCCGCCTTGGAGCACAGGAATGCTCCCTTGAGGTTGACATTGAGCACCAGGTCCCAGTCCTGCTCGGACATGCGCAGGAGGAGACCGTCCCGGGTGACGCCGGCGTTGTTCATGAGGATGTCCACACCGCCCCACTCCCTCTCCACCTGCTGGAACATGGTCTCCACCTGGGCGGCGCTGGAGATATCGGCAGGCAGGAGCATGGCCTCGCTGCCCACGGCGCGGATCGCTTGCACCACGGCCTCGCCGGCTTCCAGGTTGGCCACGTCGTTGACGCAGACCCTGGCTCCCTCCTGGCCCAGTCGCAATGCAATGGCCGCGCCGATGCCCCGGGCGGCGCCGGTGACGAGAGCTGTCTTGCCCTGGAGAGTCCTGGGCTGGGTCATCACGGTCCTCTCATCTGGTCTTGAATGGCCTGGAGCTCCAGCTTCATGGCATCCACGAGGCCAAAGTCTACGGCCCTCTTGGCCATGGCGATGGCGCTGGCGATGCTGGGCGACCGCGAGCGCCCGTGCCCGATGACGGCGATACCGTTGACGCCGAAGAGGGGGCCACCGCCCGCCTGCTCCACGACGCTGGTCAGCGAGGCGAGCTCGCCGCCCAACCTTTTCATGGCCTCGGCTGGCAGAGTGGGGCCTGCCATCTTGGAGAGGTGGCGCGCCAGCTCCATGCCCATGCCTTCGGCGAACTTGAGCAGGATGTTGCCCACGAAGCCGTCACAGACAATGACGTCTGCCTTGTCCTGGAAGATGTCCGCGCCTTCCACGTTGCCCACAAAGTTCATGGAGCTGGCCTTGAAGAGCTGGTAGGCCTCTTTTGTCTGGCGGTTGCCCTTGCCCTCCTCGGCCCCGACGCTCAGGATGGCCACCCTGGGGTCCTGGACCCCCTGTACCCTGCGGGCAAAGGCGATGCCAATGGCCCCAAAGCCCAGGAGCTGGGAGGGGCGACAGTCCACGTTGCTGCCCAGGTCCAGGAGGACGGCGTTGGACAGCGGGGCAAGGATGGGGCCGCCGATGGCCGGACGCTCTACCCCTTCCAGGAGCCCGTAGACGAGGGCAGCGGTGGCCATGGCGGCTCCGGTGGACCCCATGGAGACCATCGCCTGGGCGCGCCCCGTCTTCACGAGCCTGGCGGCCTCCACGATGGAAGCCCTGGGCTTTTCTCGCATGGCCTGGAGCGGGTGGTCCGTCTCCTCTATGACTCCCTGGGAGGGCACGATCCTGATGGGGAGGCCATCGGCCCGGTGCCTGGCCATCTCCCCGCGCATCGGTCCCTCCTCTCCCACCAGCAGGACCTCAACGGTGAGCTCCTGGGCGGCCTTGATGGCTCCGGGCACCATCTCTGATGGGCCAAAGTCGCCGCCCATGGCGTCCAGCGCCACGGTAAAGGGGCGCTGGCTCTTTTCGGGGCTTGTCATGGAAAGAGGACCTCCCTTGTGTGCTAGGGATTGACGATGGTCACAAAGGCATCACCGGTGATGACCTCCTGGCCATCGGCTTTGCGGCAGCCCACGGTGCACTGAACCTGGGCCACGACGTCCTGGTTGGTCAGTTTGGTGATGCGCCCGTAGGCTGTTACGGTATCCCCCGGGTACACCGGGGCGCGGAACCGGACTTTCAGGCGGCCGCTTTCCGCCCACGGGCGGCCAAAGGCCCCGGCCAGCATCTCAGACAGGAAAGCCAGTGCCAGCATCCCATGGGCCACGATCTGGCCAAAAGGCCCCTGGGCGGCGAACTCTGGGTCCAGGTGGACGGGGTTCATGTCCCCGGAGGCGTGGGCGTACCGGAGGATCTGCTCCTGGGTCACCGCCTTGTTCACGGCGGCCAGCTCCTGTCCCTCCTGCCATAACATGCTACTGCCCCTTCTTGGGGGTCATGATGGTGGTCCTGCCCTCCAGCACCGTCTTGCCATCGGGACCTGCCAGGGTAAACTCCAGGACGGCAATAGCACCGTCTCGCCGCTGGCTGTGTTGGGCCACCTTACCCCGGCACGTCAGGTGTTCGCCCAGCGAGACGGCCCGGTGGCTAACGTGCTCCTGGGCCAGGTGGACCGTTCCCGGCGGCAGGCTGATGCACTGAAAGACCGCCTGCAATCCCAGGGCCACCACGGCCATGGGGGGCACCAGGGGCGTCTCTTGGTAGAGGGCAGAGGCATCCTCCACCGCGGCGATGTAGCCTTTCACCGTGGTGGGATCCAGGGACAGCCGGAGCGGCCCAAACTCTTGCCCCGCCGCCAGGGGCGCTGCGTTCGCCAATGGGACACGCCTACAAGCCAGGGTGCCAACGCACGATTATAGCCGTGCATGGTGGGAGGATTCAAGAAGGAGTAGAGGTTCAGTCACGGCCTTTCGGTTTTTTGCGCCTGGATGCCGCACCCTGAAGAGTGCAGCATCCAGGCGAGGATCGGATACCACAGCTTATGGTCATTACAGAATACTTATGCACTGTGGTTCTGACCTCTCCCCTCCTTCGGCTGAAGGGGGTTTGTTGGTAGCGATATCTGTGGCGCGGCCTTGCCGTGCCACAGATATCGCTCATTTTTCTCCCCCTTCCCGCATCGGGAATAGCCTGTCCTTGAGTCCTTCTTTGGAAGGACGAAGGAGGGATCCAGAGGGGGTTAGGTCAATGAGTTTATAAACTTTCGTCCCAGGGTCGGCTATGAACACCCAGAAGCAGAGGGAACCAGGAGTTACTTCCCATCCAATCCAGGGACTGGGAAGCTAGAGGTGAGGTCTACCACCCTGCGGCGAACCTGCTCCTCCACCTGCTGATCGCCAATGTGGGCCAGGGTCTCCACAATGAGGCGCCCTACCTCCACCATCTCTTCAGCGCCAAAGCCGCGGCTGGTGAGGGCAGGGGTGCCAAGACGCAGGCCGCTGGTGACCCGGGGAGGCCTGGGGTCAAAGGGGATGGCGTTCTTGTTGGCGGTGATGTAGACCCGCCCCAGGGCATCCTCGGCCTCCTGGCCGGTGGCGCCGATGGGGGTCGTGTCCACCAGCATCAGGTGGTTGTCCGTGCCGCCGGAGACGATGCGCAGGCCACCTTCCTCCAGGACTCTGGCCAGGGTCTGGGCGTTCTCCACTATCTGGCGGCCATAGGCAGCGAACTCGGGAGAGAGGGCCTCCTTGAAAGCCACCGCCTTGGCGGCGATGGTGTGCATGAGGGGGCCGCCCTGGGTGAAGGGGAAGACGGCGCGGTCTATCTTTCGCGCCAGGGCCTCGTCGGAAAGGATAATGGCCCCGCGAGGGCCGCGCAGGGTCTTGTGCGTGGTGGAGGTGACCACCTGGGCAAAGGGCAGGCAGGAGGGATGCGCGCCCGCAGCGATGAGGCCGGCTATGTGCGCCATGTCCACCATCAGGGTTGCGCCCACCTCGTCGGCGATCTGGCGAAAGCGGGGGAAGTCTATGACGCGAGGATAGGCGGTGGCCCCGGCCACAATGACCTTGGGTTTGTGCTCCCTGGCCAGGCGCTCCACCTCGTCGTAGTCAATATGCTCCGTCTCCCGGTCCACGCCATAGGACACGAACTTGTACAGGTTGCCAGAGAAGTTGACATTGCTGCCGTGGGTGAGGTGCCCCCCCTGGTCCAGGCGCATGCCCAGGACCACATCGCCCGGCTCTAGGAGGGCAAAGTAGGCAGCCATGTTGGCCTGGGCGCCGCTGTGGGGCTGGACGTTGGCGTGGGGCGCTTTGAAGAGCTGCTTGAGCCGGTCAATGGCAAGCTGCTCGGCGACGTCCACGTACTCGCAGCCGCCGTAGTACCGCCTGCCCGGGTAGCCCTCGGCGTACTTGTTGGTCATGACGGAACCCTGGGCCTCGCGGACGGCGTGGCTCACGTAGTTCTCCGAGGCGATGAGCACCAGGTTGCGGCGCTGGCGCATCTCCTCCTGGGCGATGGCGTGGGCCAACTCCGGGTCAAGGGCTGCCAGGTCTGGCATGAGCTACCTTCCTTCAGGCGGCCAGGGGAGAGGGCAAGGCTCTCCCCTGGTTCATGAGTTCTGCTTTGTGCCAACGCCTCTAAGAGGCCTATGCAGTGTAAGAATCAGCGTCGGGGATGTCAAACAGGTGGGAACCGATGCGCGGCGCTCATCCCATTACAGGACTATAACGGCGGCCACCAGCTTGTAGCAGCGCCCGGTGGCTTCAAAGGGCTCGCCCAGGCTAAGGGTGAAGAACAGCCGGCTGCTGCTCGTCAATCCTGCAGCGTCCCTCGGATGCATGCCAAGATCAAGGCCTGCAAGCCGTTGCTCCCAGAGGGGATCGGTGACTGGAAGATCATAGGGGGCGCGGGAGAGCCTGAACACGGCGCGAGTCTGCCGCGCACCTCTATTCGGAGAACGCGTGATGCTCCAGGCCACTTCCGACGGTTCTACGAGAGCCAGGGAGCTTGCGAGAGGAGCAAGGCTGAGGCGCTCATAGTCCACTGAGTCGGAGATGGTTTCGAAGATCTCCGGCCCTGGTATTACGAAGGGTTCCAGCAAGCGAAGCGCCTCTGCGGGAGAACTCGTCCGAACCCTGGTCCAGACGTTGGGAGCCAACACCCAGTTCTCTGGTTGGTGCGGTTCAGGTCTGGCCCCAGCCACCTGCACTCTAATGATGTCCCATAGCTGGGCTGGCTGCTGACTACCGAAGACATAGCTAGGAGGGTACAGCGTACCGTTCTGTTCGCTGCTTACTGGCCTGAACCAGCCCTGGCCATCCGTTCTCAGTCCAGCCACGCACCTTCCCCCAAGCTTTCGCGAGTTGGCAAGACACAAGAACTCCACTTCCATGCCAGGGCCCCTGCTACGAGGCTAGAGATGAACGATCTCCAGTCCCCCCCATTTGCTTTGCAAGTACTCCAGGACCAGCCGCCGATGGCACTTTTCCGCTGTGCGCTCGCTACAGAGGAGGGCTGCTGGGACTGCAAAAAGCTCTGGAGAGAGACGCTCCTCTACAAGGCGCTCCGCCATCAGAGCCGAGAAGGCTTCCTCATAGGCTTCCCAGGAACCCTTGCGCTTCTTGTAGTCGTCCAGGATGGCCTGTGTGGGCGCAAGCAAAGGCTCATAGATGTACTCTGCGCCGCAGATCTGACCCAGGAGGTAGGGCAGGTCCTCCCGCTTGGTGAAACCCGCGAGCTGCGACTTGTTGTTCAGCCGGACGTCCACAAGCCGGCGAATGCCCGCCGATTTCAGCGTTTCAAAGAAGTCCGGCGCGCGCCTCTTGGTGAAGCCGATGGTATAGGCTTTGTAGACCGCCATGCCCTGTACTCGCCTGCTGACTCAAACAGCGTTAGCTGGGGTTCTCTCTTGGTCGTGCTTTGCTCCAGAGTGACCAGGTCGGCTTCTGTCTGGAGGGCGCCATCGCCGCGGATGTGGGAAACCTCCATGCCTTCCATCGCCAGGACACGCCCAACGAGCAGACGGCGGTGGCAGTTGGAGGGGTCTTCTTCGCTGCACATGATGGCGATCCTGTATTGCTGGACGCCCTGCTTTAGCCGCTCAATGCCCTGCCGAAAATCGGACGATTGGGCGACCTGGTCATAGAGCACACGGCGTCTCGCGTCGTAGAAATCGGAAACTTCGGGGCGACCACCCAACTCATGCCCCATGTAGAGGTATTTCACTCCGACCTCTGGGAAGGCCGATGCCAACTCCTTCTGGTTGAAGTGTGGCGCGTAGCTGGAGATAGGGGCGGAGCGTACGTCCACCAGCACCTCTATGTCGTGCTCTGCCAGCAGGTGCACGAACACTTCCAGCGTTTGATTGGAATGGCCTATGGTGTAGATGCGCATGGCCGTCATTTTAGCACATACATGATACATCTGTGCAGGCTCTATGACGGTGTAATCGCCGTCTTTGCGGCGGTACAGGACGTTGTGCTGCCCGGTCTCGCCATTCAGGAAGAAGAAGAACTCGTGGCCCAACAGCTCCATCTGAGTGGCGGCCTCCTCTACTGCGATGGGTTTCATGGCAAAGCGCTTCACCCGCACCACCTTGCCCGAAGGGGTGGCCAGCTCTTCATCCTCCCCTGCGGCAGGCTCGGGATTGGCGCGGGCGGCCTCCGTCTCCCGGATAGACTCGCCGGTGCTGCCTCTTTTGGCCTTGATATTGACGAAATGGCGGCCCTTGAACCGCTTTACCTGCTGCTCCAGGGCGTGGACAGCGGCATCGGTGGCGATGTTGACCGTGGGGGCGCGTTCCTCTGCCCTCAGGAGGGTGCCCGCCAGGTTCACGGTAATCTGGACCACCATCTGGTGCTGGGCCGAGCGAGTGGACTCCCGCCGGACCTCTATTTTTGCCTCGGCGGGGTCGTTGTAGTCACGGAACTGCCTCAGGATGGTGCCAAACTTCCTCTGGATAACGCTGCGGGCAACAGCGGACAGTTCCATATTGCGAGCGGACACGACGAGGTCCATGGGGCCTCCAGGGAGTAATGTCCTTTCATTGTAGGTTTTGGCCCATAGGGGGCGCAAGGGACAGGGCCACCACAACCCCCCAGCGTCCAGGGGGAGGTGAGGCCAAAAGCGTGCCGCCTGGGCAGATACCTGGTGTTGAGCAGGCCTTCCCCCGGACTGCCGCATCATGAGGCTTCCACCGGTAGGGTGATGGTAGCTCCCTCCTGCTCCAGTTTGGGACGACGTCGCATCGGAGCTATAGGAGCTATAATGGTGGTAAGGGATGTGCCTTGCTGAAAAGTCTGACGGTGCGTCCTGGGCCTTAGAGGTAGCAGAGGATCGGTTTTCTATAGGAGAGCGATGCTAGAGATACCCGTAGCCTACGCATTTGGCGCCGGGATGGTGGCCACGGTGAACCCCTGCGGCTTCGTGATGTTGCCGGCCTATGTCGCTTACCACCTGGGCCTGGCAGACGACACGGTACATCCCTTCTGGCGCGCTGCCCGGGGCATGGCCATGGGGCTGATGGCCACGCTGGGCTTTGTCGTGCTGTTTGGCGCCGTGGGCGCTGTCATCGCTGCCGGCGGGCGGGTGCTGATACGTTTTTTCCCCTACGCTGGTCTGGCCATAGGGATAAGCCTGGTGGTCCTGGGGTTATACCTCCTTTTCACGGGCAGGCATCTGGGGCTTCTCGTTGCCAGCCGCGTCCAGGGTCCCCAGAAGCTGAAGGGCGCCGGCCAATTCTTTCTTTTTGGCCTTGCCTATGGCCTTTGTTCCCTGGGTTGCACGTTGCCAGTCTTCCTGGTGGTAGTGTTCAGCGCCCTGGCTGCGGGCAAGTTCCTCAGCGGGTTCGTGCAGTTCATCAGCTACGGGCTGGGTATGGGCCTAGTCCTGGTGGTGATGACCCTGGGGGTGGTCTTCTTCAAGGAGGCCTTGAGCCAGGGTCTCCGGGCCTTCATGCCCTATGTGGAAAAGGTGGGCAACCTGGCCCTGGTGGCAGCGGGAACGTACCTGGTGTACTACTGGACGCTAGGCAAAGGGGCAGCTTTGCTCTTCTCATGACTCCCGCCGATAGCAAGAGGAGACGAGCCAACCGATCCTGCTGCTCTTCGTGTTGTTCAGTCCCCACCGATTGATTGTCATAAGCAATTATCCTAACTCTCTCACTCCCGCTTTCCATAGTGGGGAAAAGCAAGAAAACGAGATGTTCTTCTGCATACGGTCATCAGTCGGGAGCTGAGCGAACTCGGAAATTGGCACTTCAGTGCCAGGAGATGGCCCGCCGCCTCCCAGCAGAGCCCGGCCTCACGTTGACGCTCCCGTCCCTTCCGGGCTACAATAGCTTATGATGCGAGAAACCTCTTGGTCCGAGGTGCCAGTGTGAACACAGTTACCCCTCTTACAATAGCCATCACAGAGAATGCGGCCAGGCACGTGCGCGAGTTCACCGCCAAGAAGGCGGGAGAGGAGGTGTCGCTGCGGGTGGGGGTGAAAGGCGGCGGCTGCTCCGGCCTGACCTACGACCTGAGCATAGACTCAGAGCCACGGCCCAACGATAAGATCATTGAGCAGCACGGCGTGACCATCATGATTGACAAGAAGAGCTACATTTTCCTGGCCGGCACGACGCTGGACTACTCCGGCGGCCTCAACGGCAAGGGCTTCGTCTTCCAGAATCCCAACGCCAAGACCACCTGCGGCTGCGGCACCTCCTTCTCTGTCTAGCTAGCCGATCACCTTGCCAAGAGCCGCTGCTTCGCCAATACCCAGCGGCTCTTGTGGTTTCAGAGTTGCAGCATGAACAGAACACCCCTGCACGAGCTCCATGCCACGGCTGGCGCGCGCTTTGCGGAAGTGGCCGGCTGGGAGACGCCGGTCACCTATGGCGACCTAGCAGCGGAGTATCGCGCCGCCACCGAGGGAGCGGTGGTCATGGACCGTTCCTCCGTGGGCCGCTTCCAGGTGACAGGCAAGGATGCCCTGGACCTGCTGAACCGCCTCACCAGCAACAAGGTGGACCCGCTGCCCCCAGGCACCGGCGCGGGCACTCTCCTCACCACCAACAAGGGGCGGGTAATTGACCTGCTGCACCTGTTCTCTACTGATGCCGGGCTGCTGATGCTGACCAGCCCTCAAACGCGCCGCCGGGTGGCCGAGTGGATAGACGCGTATACCTTTGCTGAAGAGATCAGCCTGGAGGATACCACCGAGTCCACCAGCATGGTGACACTCCTCGGCCCCGGGGCCAGCGACGCGCTGAAAAAGGCTGTCGGAGGCCACGGGCCTGCCCTTGAGCCGTACGGCAGCGCCGTCCTGTCCATAGCCGAGGCGCCTGTGCAGGCGCTGCGCTCCGACCTACTGGGCACGGTAGGCTACGACCTGATCGTGTCCTCTGGACAGGGCGCAGGGGTGTGGCGCGCCCTGGCCCAGGCCGGAGCTGTACCCGTGGGCGAGGACGCCTTCAATCTCCTGCGGGTTGAGGCAGGGATTCCCCGGTATGGCTGGGAGATCAGCGAGGGGGTCAACCCCTGGGAGGCGGGCCTGGCCGAGTACATCCACTTCGCCAAGGGGTGCTACATCGGGCAGGAGGTGGTGCTGAGGCTGCACACGTACCAGAAGGTGCAGCGAGCCCTGGCTCACCTCACGTTCTCCGGCCCCGGCGTGCAGGAGGGGGCGAAGCTCCTGCGGGATGGGAAAGAGGTCGGCGTCGTTACCACCGTGGCGCAGCACCCTCTCGGCGGTGCTTGTGTTGGCCTAGGCCTGGTGCGGGCGGCGCTGGCAGGCGAAGAGGCAAAGCTAGCGGTGGCAGAGGAGAGTGCGCCGCCCGGGACGACGGCGAAGGTGCTCATACTCCCGTCAGACGAAATTTGAGGGACTGCCAATAAGAGCAGCGTGGCCCGCCGAACCGGTCCACGCTGCTCTTATTGGCTCTAGGATTCGCCCCTTAGACAAGGCGATGAGCCTCCGCGACCCGGCCAGCGAAGCGCCCCGGAAGCGCCCAGCAATTGTAGCCTTCCTTCTCCCCTGCTATTATGGGCGCAAGTCAAACGTTGGAGGCGCATCATGCCCCAAATGACCGGCGGCCACGCCGTGATACGGGCCCTGCGGGCGGAGGGGGTGGAGGTGGTCTTTGGCCTGCCCGGTGTGCAGATCATGCACATCTACGACGCTTTCTACGACACGCCCGGGATCCGCGTCATCACCTGCCGCCACGAGCAGACCACCGTTTACATGGCGGATGGCTACGCCCGCTCCACGGGCAAGATCGGCGTGGCGCTGGTGGTGCCTGGCCCCGGGGCCTACAACGCCGGCGCAGCTATGTCCACCGCCTTCGCCGCATCCTCCCAGGTGATGCTCCTCACCGGCCAGATTGACAGCGGGGCCATCGGCAAAGACTTCGGCGCGCTCCATGAAATACAGGGACAGCTTGAGTTCATGAAGCCGGTGGTGAAGTGGAACGACCTGGTGCTCAAGGCCGAGGACATCCCCGACGCCATTCACATGGGCTTTCGCCAGCTCCAGACCGGCCGTCCCCGCCCGGTGGAGATAGAGATCCCGCCAGACGTCCTGGCCACCAGCACTGGCATTGAGCTGGCGGAGCCGGAGGCATACCCCCGTCCCGAGGCCGACGCCGCCAGCATCCGGGCCGCCGCGGACCTTCTGGCCTCGGCCAGGCGGCCTGTCATCTGGGCCGGCGGTGGAGTGGTGCTGGCCGGTGCATCCAGGGAGCTCCTGGCCCTGGCGGAGCTCCTGAAGGCCCCAGTAATCACGACCTCGGAGGCCAAAGGGGCCATTCCGGAGACCCACCGCCTGGCCATGGGTACCTCCTCCTATGGCTGGGGCACCGGCGCCGACCTGGTGCCCCAGGCGGACGTCGTCCTTGCCGTTGGCTCCCGCCTGGGAACGTACCGTCCAGAGCCAGGGGCGCAACCCAGGCCCGAGCAGAAGCTCATCAACCTGAACATTGACCCCACGGAGATCGGCAAGACAACGCCCGCCGCCGTGGGTGTCGTGGCCGACGCCAGGGTGGGACTGGCGCAGATCAATGCCGCCCTGCAACACCGCAGGCTCAGCGCCTCCTGGGACCAGGGGGAACTGGACGCGACGAAAGCGGCGGCCTGGGGGCGCATGGGAAGCAAGGCTCCGCGCCAGGTGGCGGCCCTGCAGGGCATTCGGGAGGCGATCCCGGCGGAGGGTTTTGTGGTGGCGGGCATCACGAACCTGGGGGCGTGGGCGGCCATCGCCTACGATGTCCTGAAGCCCCGCACCTTCATCACCTCCTCCTACATGGGCACTTTGGGCTACGCCTTCCCGACCTCTTTGGGTGTGAAGGTGGGCAACCCCGAGCGGCCGGTGGTGGCGCTGTGCGGCGATGGCGGCTTCATGTACGCCGTGGGTGAGCTGGCCACCGCCGTGCAGTACGGCATCAACGTGGTGGCCGTCGTGTTCAACAACCACCGCTTCGGCGCTTCCAACCGGGACCAGCACCTGCGCTTCGGAGGCCGCTCGGTGGGCACGGAGCTGGTGACGCCGGACTTCGCGAAGCTGGCGGAGAGCTTCGGCGCCCTGGGCGTCAGGGTGCCCCGCCTGGAGGACTCGCCCGACGCCATCCGCCAGGCTATCCGGGCCAACCGCCCCACGGTAATTGAGGTGGAGCTACCCGCAGACCTGGACCCACCTTACTACATGCGCCCGCGAGAGTGAGAAGCCACCTCAAGATGGTTTGTCGCCCTGGTCTGGAGTGCATTAATAATTCAACCTGACCCCCTCATTCCCCCTTCCCCTTGGGGGAAGGGGGAAATTGAAAACGTGAGTATCTGAACACGGCTTCGCCGAGTTCAGATACTCACGATAACAACATCTCCCTCTCCGTTGCGGAGAGGGGGATAAGAGGGGGAGAGGTCAGAACCACCTCACCTTCTCCCGTCAAGGGAGAAGGGACTGCCCCCTTCCTGCATCGGGAAGGGGGTCAGGGGGTTAGGTCTCAGAAGGAACAGACCCATGCCTGGTCTTCTCCGCCGCAAGCCGGCCATCGGCGTCATTGAACTGCATGGAACGATAGGCGCGGGCATCCGACCCGGCCCCTACTACCAGCTCCTGGACCGCGTGGAGCGCAGCCCCCGCATCGGCGTGGTGCTGCTGGACATAGACTCGCCCGGCGGTTCGGTGACGGGTTCCGAAGACCTCTACCTCAAGGTGGGGCGCATAGCGGCGAAGAAGCCCGTGGTGGCCTTCGTCCGTGGCGCCGGCGCTTCGGGGGCCTACCTGGTGGCCTGCGCCGCCACACGCATCGTCGCCCTGCCCAGCGCCCTCGTCGGCTCCGTCGGCGTCATCTCCCTGCGGCCCATGCTGGCGCAGCTCATGGAGCGCCTGGGCGTCGGCGTCTCGGTAAACAAGAGCGGCCCCCTCAAGGACATGGGGGCCTTCTACCGCCCTTCCACGGGAGAGGAGGAGACCAAGCTCCAGGGCCTGGTGGACGAGCTGTACGGGACGTTCCTTGAGCGGGTGGCCACTGGCCGGAAGATGCCTGTAGACCAGGTGCGACAGTACGCGACGGGGGAGGTGTTCACCGGCGCCCGGGGAGTGACCCTCGGCCTGGTGGACGAAACAGGGGACTTTGACGCCGCCCTGGACGCCGCGGCCTCCCTGGGCAACGTGCCGCGCCGCGCCCTCTACCTGCGTCCGCCGCGGCCCTTCCGCATGCGCCTCCTGGGCCGCTTCGCCTCCTGGGCCGCCGAGGGCCTCCTGGAGGAGGCCGAGTCCCTCTCTGGCCCCCGGCTGTGGTACCGGTAAGAGGCGTCCATGCAGCAGCCGGTGCTGGCGGGGCGGTTCGTAGACCTGAAGCGGGAGCTGGACGACGAGGAAGTCCAGGGCTTGCTGGCCCTCTCCATTGAGCGGCCCACGCCTGCCCGGCTGGAAGAGGTGTGCCAGATGTACCTCTTTGACCCGACCTGGCGGCTCCTGGGATATGCGGTGGGCCGGGACCAGGTGGCAGGGTGCATCGGCGTCCAGTTGTTTCTTCGCGGGGAGGCCCAGGTCCGCCACATCGCCGTCCACCCGGAGCGACGCCGCCAGGGTATCGGCCGGGCCATGGTGGGCCACGTCGTCCAGGCCTACGGCCTGAGACGCCTGGCTGCGGAGGCCGACGCCGATGCCGCCGCGTTCTTCCGCCGGTGCGGGTTCTCCGTGGAGAGCCAGGGGGACAGGCAGGGCCACAGCGGGCGGTTCCTGTGCCGCTGGGAGGCAGAGGCCCCACCTGCCGCCAACTCCCGCCCGTAGGGGCAACGCATGCTGCGGCCCTGTCTCTTCAGGTACGCGCTCAATGTGGCAAAGGGACGGAGCCATGAACCGGAGACGGCTGCTGAGACGCTTGCTTCGCGGGGCATTGAATAACGTTGCCTTTGGTGACATGATGAACTTGATGGAAGGCTTTGGTTTTACCTGCTCCCGGGTGTCAGCTAGCCATCACATCTTCGTCCATTCGGATATCCCCGAGATGCTGAACCTTCAGTCGGTGGGTGGTGAGGCCAAGCCCTACCAGATACGGCAGGTCTTGAAAGTGGTGGAGCGTTACAACCTCCAGCTAGAGGACGGGAACCCATGAAGGACTATCACATCAACATCTTCTACAGCCTGGAAGACAAGGGCTACATTGCTGACATCCCTGACCTCCAGTTCTGCTCCGCCTTTGGCGCCACCCCGGAGGAAGCCCTGGCGCAGCTCCGCACCGCAAAGGAAGCATGGCTGGCGACGGCCCGGGCCGCCGGCAAGCCAATCCCCAGGGCCCGTTACCGCCCCGCCATCTACCAGGCAGCCCCCTAGCCGATCTCCATCCCCCGTCCACCACCCGTAGGGGTGCAGCGTGCTGCGCCCCTGGCGTCCCCCCCCACGACATCCGTAGGGGCGACTCCGCGAGTCGCCCTTACCATGCTGCCTTGCGCCTACCTCCCGTAGGGGCACGATATCTCGTGCCCTACGCGTCCCGTATTCCCCCCAAAACCGCCCTCGCCTCCAAGCCGCCAGGGTCCTCACAAACCGCCGCCGGTCCGATACAATGCGGACCACTTTTTGAGGCGGCGCTATGGTTACAACCACAAGGGCCTACCAGCCGAGACTCCTGCCGTTCACTGACTTTGCTTCTGTCACCCCAGATACTGACCTCAACCAGCTCAACCTCAACTGGAAAGAGCGCGACCTTCCCGAACGCATTCGCACTAAGCACGTTCACCGCCTGCATCCCTACCTTGGCAAGTTCGTCCCCCAACTTGTAGAGATTTTTCTGCGCAAATACAAACCGCAGATGGTGGTTGACCCCTTCTGCGGTTCCGGAACAACCTTGGTTGAAGCTACGGCTCTTGGTATCAACAGCTATGGGTCTGACATTTCCGAGTTCAATTGCCTGCTTTCACGAGTCAAGACCGCCGAGTACGACACAGATCACCTTGAGAGAGAAATCAGGAACATCCTCCAAAGATCAGAGGGAGAGAACCAATTACGTTTGCTTGAACGCACTGCCCTTTATGTAGCCAGCAGTTATCTTGCGGATTGGTACGCTCCGGAAGCCTTACAAGAGCTACTTGCTTACAAACGTCTCATAGCTGACTACAGATACCAGGATGTCCTAAACATCATCCTTTCTCGGGCTGCCAGGTCTTCACGCTTGACTACCCATTATGACCTGGATTTTCCCCAGCGACCGCAGGTAGAACCCTACGAATGCTACAAACACCGGCGGATTTGTAAACCTACTCACAACGCCAGGCAGTTTCTTACCCGCTACAGCTATGACGCTGTCAAACGGATTAGGGAATTTGCGTCACTAAGAAAGCCGTCCCATACCCAGATCGTTTGCGGGGACTCCCGTGAGATAACTTTCCCGGCCTGCGACCTTGTCGTCACATCTCCCCCTTATGTCGGGCTTATTGACTATCACGAGCAGCATCGGTACGCCTACGAATTGCTGGGCTTACCACAGCACACCGAAGCAGAAATAGGGTCTGCTGCTCGTGGCAACTCCCAGAAGGCTCAGAAGTCTTACGTTGACCAGATAGAGGAGGTCTTTGACAACGTCAAGAACTCTCTTACCAAAGGCGGGCACCTTGTAGTGGTCGTTCACGACCGCAAGACCCTCTACCCCGAAATCGCCAAACGCCTTGGCTTCAAAACAGAAACAGAGATTCATCGCAGCGTAGATCGCAGGACAGGCCGTCGCTCCTCTGATTTTTATGAGTCGGTATTTGTGTGGGTAAAAATTAGAACGAAGGGTAGAAGATGACCACACAAGGCCAAATGAAGGATGCTATCCAAACCCTCATTCAAAGAATGATGGATAGAGTCATGATTCGGGTAATGGTCGAAGACCCTTGGATAGTTGAACACCATAGAGCAAACAGACCGCTCTATGCGGCGCTTGTGCCGGATGAAATCTTTAAGAACGCTCACTTTGAGCGAAGGTTTGTGACCCCTTTTGGCAAGGTTTGGGAAAGGTTAGCTAAGACAGCAGCCGATAACGGTTTTGGGCGTGGGTTCATGGATTACACAATAACGGGAACAGTTCGCCAGGGAAGGCTTCACCGCATCCAGGAGATTCTCAATGCGCTAGAGCATCCTGGTGACAATAAATCTCGAATCCGTCCTGATTGGGATTCCGAATTAAGGTACGTACTTGAGGGCACCGGTGAACTGCTGCCGGTTCCTGTTACAAGTGATGTATACATAGAGAACACGTCTGGAACACTAAGATATGCCTTCGAGGTGAAAGCCCCTTTGCCTAATAGTGATCAAACAAAAGTGAGCAAAGAAAAGATGCTCAAGTTATATAGTATGGAACCCCGCTTAATAGATTCAGCCTTCTTTGCCCTACCTTACAATCCCTATGGCACTAGAGATAAATATGCTTGGACTTTCCCAGCGCGATGGTTTGATATGAAGAAAGATAAGGTTGTGTTAATCGGGGATGAGTTCTGGGAAATTATTGGTGGTGCTGGAACATATCAAGCATTCATAACAGCCATTAACGAGATAGGAGAAAAATATCGCAACCGGATTTATCGTGAATACTTAGGTATTGAACCACCTAGTGATTCATCAGTTGTGAAACTCTAAGCAGGGCGTGTTATCCGGCACATATATCTTGTCTGAGGATTTGCCCCATGCCCCATTACCGCATCACCGGCAAATGGATGCACCTCAGCTACTCCCACCACTTCTCAGAGGGCGTCCAGGCCGCCACGGCCCTGCGGGCCGTCTACAAGTTCGCCAAGCAGACCGCCGAGGAAGAGTCCCTGGCAGACGTGCAGTGGGATCCGGTCAAACCCAAGTCCGTGACCCTCGGCCTGCAGGAACCCCGCTTCGGCCTCTGGGTCAACCTTGACCAGCTCTTCCAGATTCGTCACGTCGCCCTGGCCCACAAGGAAACCGTCGCTTGCTCCACCTGCAAAGGCAAGGGCGTCGTCAAAGCCTTCGTGGACAGCGAAGCCTGAACCCCCCCCGCTTCAGGGGAGGGGGCCAGGGGGTGAGGTCGTCTCCCACCCCTTCCGCTCTCCCGCCCCGCTCTGCTATCCTTTAGGCACACGCCTGCAACCCAGGAGGCTCCATGACCACTCCACGCATCTCCGTCAATCCCAACGTCCAGCACGGCAAGCCCTGTGTGGCTGGAACCCGCATCCCCGTGCACATGGTGCAAGAGCCGGTGCGTTACCAACTGGCCCTATCGGCGCCAGGACAGAGGTCTCCAATCTAGCGCACCTGGCACACCACATCTACCAGGGCTGGCAACCGCTCCTGCTGCACCACGCGCATCGCCTCTTTCAAGGCTTGGGCTATTTGCTCCGGCTTCGTCACAGGCCCGATGCCAAAGACGCCCTGGGCTTCAGCCAGCTTGGCGAAGTCTATGGGCGGGTCGTCCATCCATACGCCAACGCCCCGGTTCTCAACGGGGCGGCTTCGCTGGGTCGCCACGATGCGGGCGTGCTCGTCAGAGTTGAACAGGTTGCGGTTGTTGAACATGACGGTAAGCACCGGCAGCTTGTGATGGGCAGCGGTCCACAGCGCCCCTGGCGTGTACATGAGGTCGCCATCGGACTGGAGGTTGATGATGACGCGATCCGTGCCGCGGTTGGCCAAGGCCGCGCCCATGGAGGCCGCGAACCCATATCCCAGGCCGCCGCCGCCAGAGCCCCCCAGGTACTGGTAGGGCTTGGTGAAGTCCCACAGCCGGTGAGGCCAGCCAGCCAGGCCACCGTTGCCCAGCACCCAGTCCTCGTTCTTGATGCCATCCCAGATCTCTGTAGCCAGCCGGCCTGTGGAGATGGGGCTGGCGTTCCAGCCTTCTCTGGCCTGCTGCTGCCACCGTTCCTTAGCCGCCAGGTGCATCTGGCCGACGGCCCTGGCGCGGCGCTCATACCGGGTCTTGCTCCGGTTGCCAAGCAGCTTCCTGCACTCCTCCACCAGCATGGGCAATGTGACGGTGGTGCTTGCAACGATGTTCAAGTCCAGGGGGGCGAGCCGCTGGTAGTCCTGGTTCCAGCCGCCGCCGCGCATGTCCCACAGGGATATGCTCGCCACCTTGCAGCTTGGTGGGATGAAAGGCTCCGTTTGCCAGTAGTGCAATCCCCGCTGGTGGAAGAGGCCGTACACATCCCGGGACTCCAGCGCCAGGACGAAGTCCCGGTCTTTCATCATCTCTAGCTCCTGGCCGGTCACGTTCAGTGGGTGTGTGGTGGGGAAGTTGTACCGTCCGCCCCTATCGGCTACGGGCAGCGCCAGCAACTCTGCCAGCTCAATGAGCGCATCTACAGCCTGAGGGTTGTTGCCAACGTGATCAGCGACGACAAGGGGGTTCTCGGCCTCTACCAGCCAGGCTGCCAGGGTGCGGATGGCGTCTGGGTCTGGCCCTGGAGACGTGGGCATCGGGTAGCGGTCCAGAATCGGCAGCTCCAGCTTCTCACCGACAAGCTCCGCCTGGTAGGTGGCGTCGTAGCAGATGTAGACCGGCCCCTGGGGGTGCATCATGGCGGTCTGGTAGCCCCGGAGGAAGGAGTCTGGCAGGGCTGCTACGCTGGAGGGCTGGTCATCCCACTTCACAAAGCCACGTACCAGATTGCCCTGGACAAGGGCGGTATGGAGCCAGTCTATGCCCGGACGCCGTGTGGTGGCATCCATAGGCCCCGTGCCCCCGATGACGATCACCGGCGCGCGGTCGGTGAAGGCGTTGTAGATGGCCATGGTGGCATGCTGCAGGCCCACCACGTTGTGGGCGGCGGCCACCATTGGCTTGCCTGTGGCCTTGGCGTAGGCGTGGGCGACGGCCACAGCGATCTCTTCGTGGGTGCACTGAATGATCTCCGGGTTGTTGCCGGCGTAGTTGACCATAGAGTCCTGGAGCCACTTGAAGCTGGAGCCGGTATTCAAGGCGATGTAGGGGATGCCCATCTGCCGCATCATCCAGATGGTGAGGTCTGAGCCATAGGTGGGGCGAGAAAGCTCTACTGTCATACGTTGCTCCTTTGTGGTCTTACCGGCCCCGGAGGCGGGGATCCCACACGTCTCGCAGGGCGTCGCCGAAGAGGTTGAAAGCCAGAACAAACAAGGTGATCGCCAGGCCAGGGAAGATAACCAGCCAAGGAGCGCTCATGGCGCGAGGGGCCGCTTCACTGAGCATCCGTCCCCAGGAGGGATGTGGGGGCGGGACTCCCAGGCCCAGGTAGCTGAGGCTGGCCTCGGTGAGCACGATATTCGCCAGAGCGGCGGAGAAAAGAATCAGCCACGGCGCCAGCGTCTGGGGCATGATATGCCGGAGCATGATTCTCCCCTTGCTGGCGCCAATAGACCGGGCTGCCTCAACATAGTCGTTGTTCTTGATGGAAAGGACCTGACCTCTAATTACCCGAGCGGTTCCAGCCCACCCAGTGATAACGAAGGCGATGATGAGCTTATCAATGCCTACCCCGAGCATGGCGATGAGGGCCATGATCAGCAGGATTGCGGGGAAGGTGAGGAAGATATCAGCGATGCGCATGATCAACATGTCCACCCACCCCCCGATGTAGCCGCTAAAGACGCCGACGGCCAGGGACAAGAGTTTCTCGGTGAACACCGCGACAATGGCGATGCTGAGAGAGATCCGTGCCCCGTAGACAATGCGGGTGTAGAGGTCCCGGCCGTAATCATCGGTTCCTAGCCAATGAGCAGCACCAGGAGCGGTTAGCCGCACCGTGTAGTCCTGCACCAAGGGTCCGTAGGGTGTGATGAGAGGTGCGAAGATGGCCGACAGGCTGGCCAGGAGGATAAAGCTGAGGCCGGCCGCCCCGAGCGGCTTCTTGATGTAGAGCCGTTTTGTCCACTTCCAGATCGCAAGAGCCCACGCCTGCATGGCCGAAAGCGCCGTCTTTTCGGCGATGGCTACAGGAGTAAGTTCTCCGGTGGGCTGTTGCAACTCTTGCTCCTTGGGGACTCCTCAGGCCCCCTGTACTCCCTGGCAGCGACGAGCCCTAGCTGTAGCTGATCCGAGGGTCCAACCACCCATATACCAGGTCGGCAATGATATTGAACACCAGGAAGGAGACGGCGATGATGAACAAGTAGCCCTGGACAATGGTGTAGTCCCGGAAACGGATAGCCTCAATGAAGAGAGTCCCCATTCCCGAGACGTTGAAGACCGCCTCCAGGATCACTGTGCCTGCAAAGACATGGCCCAACTGAATGAAGACAATCGTGACCACTGGGATAAGGGCGTTCTTCAGAGTATGGCGCCAGATAACCACGTGCTCTGCCAAGCCCTTGGCCCGGGCGGTGCGGATATAGTCCTCCCGCATCACTTCCAACATCTGGGAACGGGTGAGTCGCGCCTTGATCGCAGTCTGGTGCAAACCAAGGATGAGGATGGGCCACATAAACTGCAGGATGTTGGTGATGGGGTTGGCCCAGATGGGATTGTAGCCGATGGGCGGCATCCAGTTGAATGATCGGACGCCTATCAGCAGCACCAGAACGCCTATCCAAAAGCCTGGAATGGAGAGAAACAGAATGGCCATCACCCGCCCCACATAGTCAATCCAGGAGTCCTGTTTGATGGCGGACAAGATCCCCAGGGGAATTCCTGTGATCACACCCAGGAAAAGTCCACCCAGAGCGATCTCAATGGTCAACGGAAGGCGAAGGGCGAACTCACCACCCACCGACCGCCCCGTCTGGAGGGACGTACCAAAATCGCCCCGGATGGAGTTCCACACCCATGTCAAGTACTGGACGTGGAGGGGACGGTTGAGGCCCAACTCCTCCCGAAGTATCTCAACGCTCCGCGGTTGAGCTAACCCTCCGCCCTCACCCTCCAGGATCATCTCCGCTACGTCGCCTGGGATGACCCGCAGGATGAGGAAGCACAGGAGAGTGGCCCCGATCAGGGTAGGAATGCTCAGAAGCACACGCCGGGCGATGTAGTTGCGCAACTACTGGCTCCGCCACAGCGTCTCCATGCGCTGTTCAAGGTTTATAGAGATGCCCGACTCAAAGCCTCGCACGTAGCTCCACCATCCCGAGTCCTGGAAGGGGTCGGCGCCGGGGACGACCGGCAGGTCGCGCAGGTAGATCGCTTCTGCCTGGAGTATGAGCTGCTTGCGCTTTGCCAAATCCAACTCCGAGGACTCTGCGAGAAATAGGGCGTCCATCTCTGGGCTGCTGTAGCCCGTCCAGTTGCGGGAGCCGCCCGTTATCAGGTAGCTGCCCAGTATCTCGTCAGGATCGCCCGTGTTCCAGCCCTGGCGCCCCCCGTAGATGGCATAGTCAAGCTTCGCCAGTCTCGGATAGAGTACGGTTTGGTCGGAGAGCTTGATGGTGGTGCGGATATTGATCTTCGCAAGGTCGGCTGCCACAACAGAGGAAATCTTGTCGTCGCCGCCGGAGTTGCGGGCTTCCAGGATCACGTCAATGCCCTGGGAGTACCCCGCCACTGTCATCAGTCGCTTTGCCTCGGCGATGTCCTGGTCTTTGGGCTGACGGTAGCCAGGCAGCTTCATCACCTCTTCCAGGGGCCGCCCCCAGGGCGTCCCTGCGCCAAACAGGGTAATTGGTATTGCCCGGCCGTCGGAGACGATTGCCGCATAGGCCTGACGGTCAAGGGCCAGGTGCATCGCACGGCGCACATCAGGGTTCTTGAAGATCGTGTGTTGCGTGTTCACAAGGATCCCCTGGAACGGCGTCAACCCAATGCGCACGCCGTGTACCACCTTCCCCTGGGATACGAGTTTCTCCAACTGGGCCAAGAAGTCTGAGCTGTAGGCGCCTGCGCCGGTTCTTATATGGACCTTCTCAGTGAGAAACGCCGCATTGGATGCATTGGTGTCCGTGATGGTCACTATGCGTAGGCTATCCAGATAGGGAAGGCCTGGCTTGAAGTAGTTAGGGTTCCGCTTCACGAGGGTGTGGGCGCCCGGGATTGACTCCCCTACCACGTAGGGGCCTGAACCCAGGGGCTTTTCCTTGAGTTGTTGCCGAGTAGCCCCCTCTGGCACGATGGCACTGGAATTGTGCGCCATGATGGCAAAAGCGGCGGGCGCCGGCCTCTGCACGTATATGATTACGGTCAGATCGTCGGGCGTCTCCATCTTGGTTATGTACTCTTTCAGAAGGCCCGACCGCGGCGACACGACACCATCAACCAGGCCCATCATCTTGTTCAAGCTGTAGACCACGTCTTTGCTGGTGAGGGCGCGCCCGTCGTGGAACTTCACCCCCGGCACCAGGTGAAAGATCATGGTCTTGCCGTCGTCCTTGAATTCGTAGCTTTGGCACAGGTCGCACTCCAGGCGCTGGCCCCCGGGATTCCAGATAAGGTTGTTGTAGTGTTTAGCGCTGGTGCCAAGGTCGGCCACCGATGAAGTGTTGTGGGCGTCATAGCTAGAAACGCTGCTACCACTCTGCACCAACTCGCCGCCCTTGCTCGGCTGGGCGGTGGGTGTAGCCGTCGGTACTGGCGTCGCCGTGGGCGTTGGCGTCGCCGCTACCTTCGGTGCTCCCGTCGGTGTGGCCACAACGGCCGCAGTGGGTGTTGGCGACGGTGCGGTAGTAAGAGTAGCTGTCGCCGTTGGCGTGGGCGCCGTTGTTGCGCCTTGGCCGCAGGCCGCGGCTACGGCAAGGAGCCCCATTATGACCATGAACCTCAGTGCCCGCCATGACAAACGAGTCTTCTAGGAAACCATGACTACCTCCCATCCGATAATGGTCTTCTGCACAGGAGTCGCGACCCCTGAGCGCCAGGTTGCCGCTGCATGGGGAGGGGAGCACCCCTCTCATCTGGCTCCAGCGCTCGGGGTTAAGAGACTATGGCTGAACGCCGATGGCTTATGCTACCACTTACACCGCGCCCTCGCGTTGCAAGGTGGCAAACTCTTCCGCCGAGTGGCCCAGGATGTCGCACACCACCTCGCGTGTGTGCTCTCCCAGCCGCGGCGGCGCTCCGTAGACCGGCAGCGGCATGTCCGAGAACTTCAGCGGGAATCCCACAGTCTTAATGCGCCCTCCCGCTCGGTCGTCAATTTCAACCACCATCTCGCGCGCCGCAAGCTGCGGACACGTCGCAATCTCTCCCATGTTCTGCACCGGGCCGCAGGAGAATTCGCACTCCAGGAAGAGTCTGGTTACCTCCCACTTGGACTTGTCCGCTGCCCACCCCTCTATGGCCGGGCGCAGGACCTCCTCAAGGGACTTGCCAGGGGCTCTCGGATCAAAGTCCGGCTGGTGGTAGATCTCCGGTCTGCCGATTGCCCGCAGGAACCGCTCCCACTTCTCCGGCCCGCCCTGCATGGACACTGCCACGTAGCCGTCGCCGCACGTATAGCGGGTAACCACCCCGCCGTAGCGGGTAACCGCCCCGGCGCGAGCAGCTAGAGCCGTTTGCCCTGTGACGACGTAGTTGGCAAGCGCACTAATCGCGGCCAGGGAAGTGACACAATCATACATCGCCACATCCACGAACTGCCCCAAGCCGGTGCGCCGCCGCTCTTCCAAAGCCAACAGGATGCCGATGACAGCGTACAGCGCAGGGATAGTATCCCCCACCGAGGCGCCGACGAGCATGGGGGGGCCTTCGGTCTCCCGGTCCCGGGTCAAGTCCATAAGCCCGCTCATGGCTTGGGCGGTGGCGTTGTTGGCCTGCCACTCCGTATACGGCCCCAGGTAGGGAGGAAGTTGACCGAAGCCGCTAATGGCGGCGTAGACAAGTCCAGGGTTTTCACGCCGTAGCACGTCGTACCCCAGGCCCAGCCTCTCCATGGTGCCTGGCGAGAAGTTCACCACCAGCACATCGGCAACCCGCGCCAACTCAATAAGCAGTGCCTTCCCTGCGGGATGCTTGAAGTTGAGGGTGATGCCCTTACGGCTACGAGCCAGAACGGCAAAATAGGCGCCGATTGGTTGGTCATTGGAGCCAGGAACAGAGGAACCGCGCTGGCGGCGTATTTCCCCTTGGCCGGGTGGCTCCACCTTGATAACCTCGGCCCCGGCGTCGGCCAGAACGTTCACGCAGAAAGGGCCAGCCAGGACATGCGTGAGATCCAGGATACGGAGCCTTTCCAGAGGTCGGTGGCCTGTTCCAGAATCCATGCCCTACTCCTCCATCGCCCAGGCCACGCTCTGCGGCGGGCAGACGAACGCGGTCGGCACCGCCGGACCCCCGCGACGCTGCAACACAACTGTCGCTTGGCCTGGACAGCTTCGCTCACCACGCTGGTTCTCTAGCCATATGTCCACATCAACGTACCCAAGGCCGTCGGACCCTGCTTCCTTCCTGGAGACCGTGCCCTTGGCGGTGAGGATATCACCAGGGTAGTCCATGGCGCGATGGGAAACGGAGAGCTTGCGGACGAACCCCTGCTCACCGGCAAGCTGCTCCGCATAGGTGGCCAAGAGCCCCTCCTTTAGCGGGCCGTTGATCAGGACGTTGGGGAATCCGTGCTCCCGGCACCAGAGGAAGTCGTGGTGCAGCGCCTCGTAGTTCTCCACCGCCGCCGAAAACCTCACCACCCTCTCGCTGGTTACGGCGCCGTACTCGTTGGCTGGCAGTTGCTGCTCAATCTCCACGGCTTCAAAGCTCAGTGGCTTCGCCCCGAGCTTGGCGTCCTCTGGCGACATGTAGTGCCCCTTCACCGATGCTTCAGGCAGCGGTGCGGCCGAGACCCCGCGTGGGCTGCCACCTGCGCTGGGCATCGGCAAGCGCGCAAAGTAGTGCCGAACGATGCGCACCGCCAAGTCGCGCTGATCCACATACACGGTTTCCACGACCATAAGCACGAAAGGCCCCGAACGGCCGCTCTTCTCCGTAACCGACAACAGCCGTGAGCGCTGCCTCACCTCATCGCCCACCTGCACGGGACGGAAAACCTCCATCTCGTTGCCGCCGTTCACCCGCCGCGGCGTAGCCGGGTTCAGATGGTCCGGAGGCAGGGTAACCTCGGGCGCCTCCCCGCTACCCAACTTCCCACGGACACCGCGGACGGCAAAGGTGGGAGGGGCGATCACCACACCCCACCGGCTGCGCTCCGCGTACGCTTCCTCCAAGTGGAGCGGGCTCTGATTATAGGTGGCAACAGCGAACCGTCGCACTTCAGAGCGGCTCACTGGCTCCACCGCGGCGCGCCACTTGGTTTTGTACCCAACCAGGGCCCTGACCTCTGGGCTAATCAAGGTAGTTGAACTAGTCACGAGGCACCTCCGCACTTCCTTTCTTTCCTTGCATACTTGTGTTTGTACGGGAACAGAACTGACATTAGGAAGGTTGACGGGAACTCCTCAGAGGCCTGTCCGCCTCGCTAAGCTCGTGGCTGCCTCGTAACAGCAGAGGCAAGAGCCTACCGGTCAAAGGCATTCTAGCCATAAAGGGTAAGTAAGACAAGCCCTGAATCGGTAAGGGCTCTGCGGCACTATCGGAGCCGTATTGCGTGATCCCGCATTAGAGAACGTTGACACCGCAACTATGCTCATGGACAATAGAAGCCATGAACATGAAGGGGCTAGGGATACGGATCAGAGCAGGGGCTTTCCATTATAGACGTTAGGACTCTTGCCCGTGCATGGTGAGCTTGTTGAGCCATGGCCGGGGCCCGCTCGTTCGCTCTTCTCCACTCCCGAAGCGAGCGGAGAGGTCGCCCTAGCGCCGATACCAAGAGACTCTGCGGATCAGAGGGGTCAAATGGCTTCGCTTATGAATTCGCTCCCTGCCTTACCACTCTCTGAATGGAGTTCCTGCCGAGTAGCGATCGGGGGTGGCTCGTCCTTCGCTCACGACATGCTGAGTGGGCCCCTGGCATCCCAAGGGTGTGCTATTGTTGGCGAAAGGACGAACGATATTGAAAGTTTTCGGAGAGTAATAGAGGTGGAAATGCCCGATGTGGCGCTTGTCTTCCGTACATTGAAAGGGGTGGACAACCTGGGCCAGGTCATCGGTCTCCGGGAAGTGCAACCAAGTCTGGGATTTGTTTTGTATATTCGGCCAACTGATGACTTAGGATGCATATGTGAATTGGCAGGCAACAAAGGCGTCGCTTTCATGGGCATAGAGGCTCATGCTTCAGACTGGCTATTCGCCGTTTCTATGGTCAGGAGAGGTTTTGTAATTGTGTCCCCGGAGCTGACGGTACATTTAGGTCAATGCAAAATCCCGGATTTGGCGCTCACACGGCCCCCTGGATTGACCCTGGATCCTCGGGAGAAGGCGGTGGTAGAGTTTCTCTGTATAGGTTTAAAGGAATACGAAATGGCTGATATCATGCATTGTAGCGTACGAACGGTGCAGGGCTACATTGCGCGAGCCCGCGAGAAGTTGTCAGCGAAAGACCGAACTCATGCGGTGGCGCTTGCCATGGAAGGGCGCTTGATCCGTGAGCCGTCCTTGATTTCACGTAATGGGCCTTTCCCTGGATTCTCCTAACCAGCACACCACGACGGCAAAAGTCGCCAAACTCTCCGGGTTGTTGTCGGCGCAGTTCACCGTAGAGTCCTGGAGCCAGAGCTATTGTCAGATGTGGTGTATGGGCCGTTGGCGGCTGCCGGACCCCTCATACCCCAACTTTAACAATAGCTCCACAAAAAGCGCCGAGTAATCCATCAAAAAACGTCTGTTTATCCCCCCACGTTGGCATGGACTTGCCAACGTAGCTTAGCCGCTTGCCCAACCTTTTTGGGGTGTCTATGCGCCCTGGCTCACGGCCCGCCGGAGTCCTGCCTTCGTCCGCTCGAACCGCCTGGCCCGTTCTCGCGCAAACGCCAAGGGTCGGCTCAACGGCCCATCCTCGTCTGGCTGCCGGCCAAGAACTCATGGTCTCGCCTCGCCTCGTTTCGGCTCTCTCGTAGATGCGATTCTCGCCGGTGAGACAAAGACCAAAACCAAGCGCGCCTCCGTATCCTGCAAGCCACCCAATGCAAAACAGCAGGGCGGGCCAAAGGGCCCGCCCTGCTGTTGCCTGATGTGTATGGTAGCGGGGGCAGGACTCGAACCTGCGACCTTCGGGTTATGAGCCCGACGAGCTGCC